>CAMLEF010000084.1 GCA_946478675.1 uncultured Flavobacteriales bacterium
CACGTACAGCGGAACGATTCGCCCGTTGCTGCAAAGCAAATGTTATCGCTGTCATTCGGGAGCGACGCTTTCCGGCGGTGTCGATCTCGGTCCGTATGTCAACGTAAAATTTTACGCCGACGAAGGAAGCCTGTTCAGCGTCACCAGCCGCGACGGGAATTTTCCGCCGATGCCGCCCGATGCGAACGAACGGTTGGATGATTGCCAGCTCGCGCAGCTGAAGAAATGGATCCGTGAAGGTGCGCCGGATAATTAATCACACTGCCGCAGGAAATTCCCGATGAGCTTTTTGCCGTTGTCGCCGGAAACTTCCGGGTGAAATTGCACGCCCCAAAGCGGGAGGATCGGGTGGCGCATGCTTTCGATCGTGTAAGTGGAAGACGTCGCGAGATGAATGAATTCTGCCGGAAGCGTGATGCCTTCGGTATGATCTTCCGCCATTTCCGTTTGCGGCGAAAGTCCTTCGAACAGCGGATCTTCTTTGACAACGCGAATGGGAATCGTCGTGCGCACTTCTTCGCTGCGAAAAATGGTTGCGCCGTGCATCAGCCCGAGCAGTTGATGCCCGAAGCAGATGGCGAGCACCGGGATGTTTCCTGCTTTAATGAAATCGAACTTTTCAAAGTACGGTGCCGGATCGGTTTCCGTAAACATCGTCGGCGAGCCGCTGAGGATGATGCCCGATACGTTTTTGAAATCGGAAGGATGCGATTCGTTCCACTTCACCATCTGCGCATCGTGCCCGAGCGCGCGGACCATGTCGACGATGAAAGGTGTTTTGCTGCTGCCGAAGTTGACGATGGTGATCATGCGAAAGATTTTTACAAATGTGAGAATAAATAAAACCGCAGAGGCGCAGAGGGCGCAGAGAAAACGCTGAGAAAAGAATCCGCGTAATTCGCGTAATCCGTGGCGAATAATTATCGCTGCAGAGGCGCAAGGAATCCGCGTAATTCGCGTAATCCGTGGCAAAAATAATCTGCGGAAATCTGCGCAATCGGCGGCAAACAAAAGCCCGGACATTGCTATCCGGGCTTTCACATTCTCATTCACCGCTTACTTCTTCGGAGCCGGCTTTTTCGCCGGTGCCTTCGGAGCTTTCGGTGCTGCGGGCGGCGTGAACGGTGCGTCCATGCCTTTGTAGTAGTCGACGATCAGCATCTCCACGCGGCGGTTCTTCTGGCGTCCTTCCGGCGTCGTGTTCGGCGCGATCGGGCGGGTCTGGCCGTACCATTCCGTTTTCAGGTGATCCGCAGGAACGCCTTTGCTGACGAGGTATTTCTTCACCGATTCCGCACGTTTCTTCGAGAGCGTGAGGTTCGCTGCAGGAGCGCCGACGTTATCCGTGTGGCCGCTGATGCGCAGTCCCCACGTCGGGTGCTTGATGAGGAGCGCTGCAAGTTCGTCGAGCGCCTGGTACGAGCTCGGGCGGATGACGTCTTTGCCCGTTTCGAATTCGAGGTTGTCGAATGCTTTCTTCACGACTTCCTGCTCTTCTTTCGTCAGCGTAACCGCAACGTCTTTCACTTCCACTTGCTTCAGGCCGTTGCCTACCGGCTTCGGAAGTTCGAAGCGATACAGACCGTCGGCCTGGCTGCGGATCGCGCGTTTCGCAAGACCGTTAACAATGACTTTCACTTCGTTGACGCCGACGATCTTGTCGGGATCTCCGTCGAGGCGGAAGACGCAGAGCGAATCTTTCGGCAGCGACTCGAACGTGAAGCTTCCGTCTTTCGCCTGGCGCGTCGACTGCAGGCTCTGTCCTGCGAGGTCAACGAGGTGCAGACGAACTTCGGGGCAGCCTTCGTTGTCGGCCGGGCCGGGCTTCTCGGGGCAGAGGTCGATCTTGTCCATCACGCCGTCGCCGTCGCGGTCCGGGCAGCCTTTGAATGCGGGCAATCCTTTTTCATCCGGGCAGTCGTCTTCTTTGTCGATGATGCCGTCGCCGTCTTTGTCGGGGCAACCGTTGAACTGCGGCAGGCCGGGATCATCCGGGCACGCGTCCTGTTTGTCGGTAATGCCGTCGCCGTCTTTATCGGGGCAGCCGTTGAATTGCTTGAGGCCGGGCTCATCCGGGCAGATGTCTTCCGAATCCTGGACGTGGTCGCCGTCGCGGTCGGGGCATCCCATGAATTCCCAAACGCCGGGCGTCTCTTTACACTTGTCCTTCTTGTCGGAGACTTTGTCCTTGTCTTTATCGCGCGGCTCACGATACAGGATCGGGACCTTGATGCCGAAATACGCATCGGCGCCGTAAACGGTTTTCTTCTTGCTGAAGAGCGGCGCGAGGTTCGACGTTCCCATTACAAAAGGTCCGAGTCGCAGGCACGTGCCCACCTGGAAGTTGCGGTACTGGTTGTACGACAGCGGCACCATCGCGCCGAACCATTTCCAGTCCCAGCGCGGCGTAAGTGAAATGTAAGAAATGTCGTGCACCTTGTTCGGGTTCTTGCGCCACTGTACCGCGTAAGCGCCGTTGAGGTTCACGTAAAAATCTTTCCAGATGTTGTAATCGAGATCGAAGCGGAACGCCAGCGGCAGGTTCATGCGGAACGTAGGGTTCGGTCCCATGTCTTCGAATACAAAACGTTTGCGCAGCGTGTCGTCGAACGAACGGATCGGCAGCGAATCGAACGCCAGGTTATGCACGTTCCATTGATTGACGTCCGCGACGAAATCGCCCGACAATTTTCCCAGGTCGTATTTGATGGAACCGATGTCCGTGACCGATGCACCGGCGCGCAGCTTGTATTTGTTTTTCGAACGGCGCCAGAGATCGGTCTCGCCATCCATATCGTACTTGTAGTTTTTATAATCCGGGCGCCATTCGTAAACAACGCCCAGATCGAGGCCGAAGCCCGGGTGCGAAACGCTCCGCTCGATGTAATTCATCGCCGAGCTTTGCTGCGTGAAATCGAGGTTCACGGAGTGGCCGTACTGGATGTGCGATTTGAAGAAGGTGAGCGTGTCGTTGTTGTTCGCGAGATACTGCAGGTTGTCGGCGTACATATACGCTGCGCCGAGACCGATGAGCAGCTTCGGGCGGATACCGGCTTTCAGGAAGTTGGTGTTATCATCCCACATGACGCGCGAATACGTAGCGGCGATCTCGTGCCAGCTCATGTACTGGACGCTGATGTGATCGTTGGTGAACGCCTGGTTCCAGAGCACCGAATCACCGAAGCTGGAGTAGGCGAGCTGCGCCATCGGTTGCTCCACGCCGTCGATGTTGATGATGGTGCGCATTTCGCCGGTCACGGAAATGGCGCTTTTCTGGTCGAGGGTAACCATGAACGACAGCGGCAGCAGGATGCGGTTGTTGAAATACACCGATTTCTTGTCGCTGTTGTTCTTCGTGACGAGGTAATGCTGCTGGAACAGCGAGTCGTCGAATGCCGGGTAATGCGTGGTGCTGTCGGGCGGGAAGAGCGGGCCGGTGCGGTTGGCGAGGGCGGTCTTCTTAAAGCCGACGTAATTATTTTGCGCCATGAAGCCGAACGTGATCAGGTTCACGTCGACCTTGAAGCGGCTGTCGGCAATGGATGCCGGGTTGGTAAGGACTCCGTTGACGCCGGCATAATTGCTCTGGTTGTAATCGAGCATATTCTGGGCGCTTGCGGCAAACGGCAATGCCAGGGCTACAAGAAAGAGCAGCAGGAATTTTTTCATAAAAATGGTCAGGTGTGCAGTAAGGACACGAAAGATAATAAAAATCAATTGCCGGAAAATGTAACCGGAACTTCAGGGGCGTTCCGGGAGAATCGAAGTGGAGTCGGAAGGGGTAAAAGCGACCGTTCGTCCGTTGGCAGAAAAAGTTGCGGCACCTGTGAAAAACTTTGTGCTTTAACACAACGTCACGTCGCGGTGATTGTCTATTTTTCTGCGGCAAATTATCCCCAATAAAATTTAATCCGATGAAGAAAAAGATGATCAAAAGCATCTGCGTGCTGGCCTTCCTGGTGGCCGGTACATCTGCTTACGCTCAGCAGGCACAGCAGACGCAGGCACCGCAACAGGTGCAGCAGCAGGACTGGCAGCAGCTGGAAACCCAAAACGGCGTTCTCGCCTATTGGAAAACCGCTCCGCTCGGCTCCGGCGAAGGCGTCTACCTGCGCTTTGTGAACACGACCGGTCAGCCCGTTACGGTGAACTGGACGATCAACTGCGGCGCCGACGGCAAAGAAAGCCATACGGGCTCCACGACCATTGCTTCCGGTGAAGCCGCAACGCCCGCCGGTGTTCGCATCTCCGGCAATGCTTCCGTATCATTTAACGTTTCAAAATAAGACAGCATGAAGAAAATCTCCGCTTTCTTTCGTTCGAAACTCGTCATGGGCGCCACCGCCCTGCTGCTGACGACCACCGCCGTAGCGCAGGTCGACGTGCTCGTGTGCGGCGCCTGCAGCCCGCAGACCTGGCTCGACGACGTCCAGAACAAGCTTATCGCTACGAGCGCGTTCAACTCCGTAACGACGTACAACACGTATCTCACCGGAACGCCCACGCTCGCTTACCTGCAAACCTTCGACGCCGTGCTCGTTTATACCGATTACGGCGCGCAGGATCCGGTCACGCTGGGTAACAACCTCGCGGCTTATATCGACGGCGGCGGCGCTGTCGTGTCGGCTACGTTTACCAACGCCAGCGTTCTTGTGACCGGTAACTTCAACACCGCTGCTTACCAGGTGTGCATCCCGAGCGGCGGCCAGAACAGCTCTCCGCAGCTTACCCTCGGCACGATCAACAACGCGTGCAGCGGTATCATGAACGGCATCACCACCTTCGACGGCGGTTCGAGCTCGTACCGTTCCAGCAGCTCCAGCTTTACACCCGGCTCTACCGTGGAAGCGAACTGGAGCAACGGCGAATGGCTCGTTGCTACCCGTACGAACGTAGGCCCTGCCAACGCGCGTCGCGCCGACCTGAACTTCTACCCGCCGTCCAGCGACGTGCGCAGCGACTTCTGGTCTTCTTCCACGCAGGGTGGCCAGCTGATGGCCAATGCACTGCTCTGGTGCTGCGGTGTGCTGAATAACTCTTCAGCTCCCGGCCTGCCGGGTACGATCTCCGGATCTGCATCGGTTTGCAACGGCTCGAACAGCGTAACCTATTCCATCGGCCCCGTAGCTACCGCGACCTCTTACACCTGGTCGGTTCCTGCCGGCGCAACGATCGTCAGCGGACAAGGCACGACGAGCATCACCGTGAACTTCGGTTCTACCTCCGGCAACATTTCCGTTTACGCCAGCAACCTTTGTGATGGTCCGGCGCAAACGCTCGCAGTAACCGTGAACCCGCTTCCGACCATCGGTTCGACCGCATCACCGGGCAACACTGTTTGCCAGGGAACTAACGTTACGTTCAACGGCACCGGCGGCACCACGTATGCCTGGTCCGGCGGTGTGAACGACGGCGTTCCTTTTACGGCAATGACTTCCGGAACCTACACGGTTACCGGTACGGATGCGAACGGCTGTTCCAACACCGCAACGGCGAACCTCACGGTGAACCCGCTTCCGACGGTCAACCTCGGACAGGATGTGACGCAATGCGGCGGCAACGTTACGCTCGACGCACAGAATGCCGGCGCCTCCTACCTCTGGAGCACGACGGCTACCTCGCAGACCATCAACGTCAGCAACAGCGGCACGTATTACGTCGGTGTGATGAACGCGAACGGTTGCGTGAATGGCGACACGATCATGGTTACGATCAACGCGCTGCCGGTAGTCGATCTCGGTGTGGATTACAGCGCCTGCGACATGACGATGCTCGATGCCGGTAACCCGGGATCAACCTATCTCTGGAACACCACGAGCCCGCAGCAGCAGATCGCTGTTTCTACGAGCGGACAGTATTACGTCGACGTTACCGATACGAACGGCTGCACCAGCTCCGACACGATCAACGTAACGATCAACGCGAGCCCGAACGTAGCAGCGAATGCATCTGCGCTCAGCTCCTGCGAAGACGGCGGCCCCATCACGCTGTCGGCAACTCCGGTCGGCGGTACGTGGTCAGGCCCCGGCGTGACCGGCAATACCTTCGATCCTACGGTCGGCGGTGGCGCTTACATGCCGACGTATTCGATCACGGACGCTAACGGCTGCTCCGGCTCCGCCTGGGTGAACATCACGGTTTATTCGCTCCCGGTGCTGCAGGCCAGCTCTTCGGCTTCGAACGTGTGCATGGATGACGCGAACGTGATGCTGCTCGGTACGCCCAGCGGCGGCTCCTGGAGCGGTTCCAGCGTTACCGGCAACCAGTTCGATCCGTCGATCGGCTCCGGTACGTACACGATGACGTATTCGTACACCGACAGCCACGGCTGCTCGAACACGCAAACGACGAACATCACGGTGAACGCCTGCACGGGTGTTGCTGAGCAATCGGCGAACAACGGCATCAACGTTTACCCGAACCCGAACAGCGGTTCCTTCGCGATCAGCTTCGCTGCTGAAACCGGTGACGTGACGATCGAAGTGATCGACATGAGCGGTCGCGTTGTTTATGCTGCAATGGAAAACAACGTTGCGGCCGGCGCTGTGAAGCAGGTGTCGCTGGAGAATGCGAATGCAGGCATGTACCTGCTGCGCGTCATCTCCGCGAACGGCCAGGCGATGAGCAAGATCTCGGTGCAGTAAGCACAGGATTTTTAAAACAGAAAAGCGGGACGGTGCATGCATCGTTCCGCTTTTGTTTTAGAAATGCATTACTCGTCGTAAGTGATCCGCAGCGGTTTTTCTTTTTGCTGATTGCTGTAATCGAGCGCTGTGGCAGGAATTGTAACGGCGAGAAAAAGAGCGAACAAAACTATTTTCATGGTCACGGCAAAGCGTAAGCGCAGAGATAGCGTTTGTTGTTGCCGCACACGAGTGTAAAACCGTTTTCGCCGTTCAGTCTTCCGATGCCGAAGATTGTGCTGCCCGGCAAAGGGAAACCTTCCGCATCCGCGCCGCCCTTGTTGATGAGATGCAGCTCGCCGCTTTCTGCCGCCACCGCGCCGATGCGAATGTCACTCGCATCGAATGCAAAGGGAATCGGCTGCGGCAACACGGCTGCGCTGAACGTGAAACTCATCGCCGGGCTCTTGTCCTGGTGGAACGCCATCAGCTGGTGACTGTCCATGAACATAAACTCAAGGCTGCCGTCGCCGTCGATGTCGCGGTAATCGAAGCCGGGCGTTTCGCGGAAGTCGAGGAAATGCAAACGCTCCAGTTCGTCGTTCAAGCTGAGACGGCTCACGTTGCCGAGCGAATCCATTGCCACGAGCCGCGTGCGCGAAAGATCTTTACCGGTCTCGAGGAATACTTTTTTCACCGGGCCGTTCAACCGCTCTTTCAGCTTCAATCGCACTGCACCCTGCCGGTCGGTGATGCAGGTTTTGCCGGAACGATCCACGGCGATTACGTAATCTTTCCCGCTCACCACCGTATGCTGCAGCGGCGCGAGCACGATGTCGTCTGTCACTGGTAATTTCCAGCCGTCTACTTTCTGTCCTTTGATCGTGTAGTTGTAAATCTTCTTATCGCTGCACGCCACGAGGAAACGATACTCGCGGTTGTTCTCGTAGTCGAGCACGCGCACCGGGTTCGTCGCTTTTGCCGAAAGCTTCAGCGGGAACGGCGCAAGGTCATTGCCGTTTCGGTCGATCACGTAAATCGCGGAAGCGGTGTTGAAGGCCAGCTGTAGTTTTCCGTTCTTCAGTGCATCCACCTGCTGCACGTCGCCGATAATTTTTCCGTCGAGCTTGCGTTTCCAGAGAATGCTGCCCGTGCTGCTGACGAGATACACCGTGTTGCCGTCGTCCTGCAGGAAAACGTCGAGACCTTTTGTCTTGTGATCGTTTACCAGCCACGGCTTTCCGCTGAAGGAAGAATCGAGCTGCGTCTCCCAGAGCGTTGAAAGATCTTTTTTGCCCTGCGGATTGTGACGCAGGAAAATGTTCGTGTAATACAACCCGTTGTCATTCGTGCTGTATTGCAACGACGCTCCGTCGAAACGACGCAACAACGAAAGATGCTGCTGCAGGCTGCCGAGGAAATGCTCCGATGCATTTTCACGCAACAGCCTTTCACTTCGTGCCGGCGAGATCCAGATCGTGAGGCTCGCTTCATCCGACATGTTCGTCACGAAATCGGCGTAGGCACGTTCATGCAGCAGCACCTGGTTCGATTCGTTCGCCTGGATGATCGTGCGCAGCGTGTTTTCGTCCGGCGCAAAAACGATGTATTGCCGGATCACCGTGTAGTACGCGTCTTCGAGGCCGTTGAAGAGATCGCCGAACACGACGGGCAACAGGTTGTGCGCCGCCACGCGATGAACGGTGTAGCCGCTGGAATCCGTGCTCGCTGCAGGAAGACTGTCGGAAATTTCCAGCGCGGTCATGAAGCTCCGGGCGAGCGCGGTGTTGTTGGTGCTGAGCAGCGCGATGGGCGTAATGCCGTTGGGGCCGGGGATTTCCGCCTGCACGAGCTCATTGCCCAGCCACTTGTTGAAGCTGTTGCTCATCGCAAAATGATTGCTCGCCGACAGCTCCAGCAATCCGCCGTTGCGTTCGTCGCTTTTGCCGAGACGTTCGAGATACGCCGCGTATTTTTCGAAATACAGATCCGCGTTGCTGATGCCGTAATCGACGTAGCTGATCGTATTCGCAGGAAGCACTTCGTCGGCTTCCACGAGCTGCGGCTGTTGTCCCGAAAGTGTCGTGAGATACTGGTGCGCCGAATCGCCGGCAAACGTGTAACCGTTCAGCAGGAGTGCGTTCGGGCGGAACGAAACATCCATCTCCGTCCATCCTGCAAAAGCCGGCAGCAGGTCGAGCCGTTCGCGCAACGCCTCTCCCGAAAGCCGTTTCAGCGCAACCGTCAGTCGCTCGTAATTGAGGTAAACGTTCGCTTTCGTTTTTTCACCGGCCGTTTCCTGCACGCGTTGAAAGCCGGCATCCTGTTTCAGCGTCGGACCTTTCTCCAGCTGCGCGAGACCGGTCTTCAACAGCTCCGCGTTGTCGGAGATGACTACCAATCCTTCATGCGCAGCAATCGTGAATCCGCCGGATCTTTCTTCCCCGACTTTCAGCAGGTGAAACGTTTTCCATTCGGATTCGCTGATCGTTTTTCCCGCGAGATTTTTTTTCAGGAACGCGATCACCTCTTCGTCGTGTTCCTGCGAAGGAAGCGCCGTTGCGAAAACGAAATTCACGCCGTCGTCTCCCGTGCCATGAAGCGAAAGCCAGCAAGGCTGATCGTCGATGAGGTCGTTGATGGCAGCGTCGGCATTCAGCATGGAATCGACCTGCTGTGCAATGTGTGAAGCCGCCGCAGCCCACTCCGTTTCACCCATCGCATCCCAGACGAGATTGCCCTGGCTGAGCGCTTTCCAGCTGTCGCGGATATTGTCGGAATGCAGGAGGCAGAACGCGGTATTGGGAATCGCTTCGAGCGGATCGCGTACGGGCGACTCGGCGCGCTGCAGGCGGAAGAACGCGTAAATGCCGCCTCCCAGCAGGAGGGCAGCAGCGATGATGATCAGGATGCGTGTGCGCGTAAACACGGGAGCCTCTTTACCCGCGAAAGTTACCGGGAAGCGCGGGTGACGAAAATCAAAGGGAAGGGAACTTATTAAACGCAGTTTGTTAAGAGTGGGCGTTTAACTTTTGGATGGGTGCGGCGTCTAAGGAGGCGGGAGTAGTGGGTGGAAGTGTCGGGTGGGAACACCCGACACGGCGGTGAACGCCGTTGGCAATCAAAAAAACAAAATGTCGGATATTGACGCCTTGAGACGTTGCAGTTGCCGCAGAAGTTACAAGGCGAAGAAAATTTAAATGGTACTGCTTTTGCAGCTGCAACAAAACCACAGACACCCCGTTTTCAGCATATGGTCAGCGAACAGAAAAAACTCCAGCATCTCCTGCTTCGTGCAGGATTCGGTTGCACGCCGGAACTCGCGCGGCGATTCAAGGGACTGCCGGTCGGCAAAGTCGTTGATGAGCTTTTCAGCGATGCGCAGATCGTGCAGGAACTGCTTTTCCTCGAACGGCCGAAGACGAATGACAAAGGCGAAGTGCGGCCGCTGAAAGTCGTTGCGCTTTTCCTGAAATCGCAAAAGGAAAAAGAGCAGCTCAACCTCGCATGGATCGATCGCATGGAAGTGGCGAAAGCGCAGCTCCGCGAGAAGATGACGCTATTCTGGCACAACCATTTTGCGACGAGCGCTATGTTCGGCTGGCTCATGCAGGTGCAGCACAATACGCTTCGCCGCCACGCGCTCGGCAGCTTCCGCGATATGCTGCGCGACATGGCAAAAGATCCGGCGATGATCCTTTGGCTGAACAACCAGCAGAATAAAAAAGATGCGCCGAATGAAAACTTCGCGCGTGAAGTGATGGAGCTGTTCACGCTCGGCGAAAGCAACGGCTACACCGAAAAAGATATCAAAGAGTCGGCGCGCGCCTTCACCGGCTGGACCGTCAACCAGAAAGGCGAATTCGAATTCAAGCCGAACCAGCACGACGACGGCGAGAAAGAAGTCTTCGGCAAAAAAGGAAACTTCGACGGCGAAGACATCATCTCCATGCTGCTGGAAAAGCCGGAGACCGCCGAATTTCTCTGCCGCAAGATCTACCGTTCGTTCGTCAATGCAGAAGTCGATGAAGAGCACATCAAGCCGCTGGCGAAAATGTTCCGCGATTCCGATTACAACATCGGCCAGCTCATGCGCACCATCTTGCTGCAGGATTGGTTTTACGAGCCGAAGAATATCGGATGCATCATCATTTCGCCGGTGGAGCTCATCGTGCGGTTGAAGAGGCTCTGCAAATTCCAGGTGGACGACGACCAGCAGCTTGCGTTGCAGGACGTGCTCGGGCAAACGCTTTTTCTTCCGCCGAACGTCGCGGGATGGAAAGGCGGCCGCAGCTGGATCGATAGCACCCCGCTGGTGCAGCTACTGCACCTGTCGAAAGCGATGATCGACCCGGGCACGGCGCGGTTGCATAAGCGTCCCGCTTTCGAAGAGAAGAATGACGAAAAAAATAAAGACGAGAAGGTAAAAGTGAAATCGGACTGGACGAAGCTCGTCGAACATTTTTCCGGCGTTCCCGACGAACAGCTGACGGAAGCGGTGATCGCTTTTCTCATCCAGGCGCCCGACGATCGCATCGACCGCAAGCTGATCGAAGCAGTCACTGATAAATCGAATCGCAATCGCCGCGTCATTACTACGATCGCAGCGGTAATGCAAATGCCCGAATTTCAAATCATCTGACCATGGCCCGCTATTCCCGAAAAGATTTTCTCCGCCTCGCCGGACTGGCTTCCGCTTCGATGATGCTGCCGAATTTCATGCGCGGCTCCGACAAAGCTTCACAGGCAATGTTCAACCAGCTGTTGCTGCAGCGCACGAATGGAAAGCGACTTGTCGTCGTGCAGTTTTCCGGTGGCAACGACGGACTGAACACGATCATTCCGTACGGCGATGATCTTTACCACAGCAACCGCAGCGGCATCGGTCTCAAGACGAATGAAGTGCTGCGCATCGACGACCACATGGGTTTTCATCCGTCGCTGCAGGGGCTCGCCGATCTGCATCACAATGGGCATTTCGCGATGCTGAACAGCGTCGGTTATCCGAACCCGAACCGTTCGCATTTCCGTTCGATGGACATCTGGCAAAGCGCTTCCGACGCCGATAAGATCGTAGCGACGGGTTGGGTGGGCCGCTGGCTCGATGCGACTTGTCATCCCGATACAAAACCGCATCTCGCGCTCGAGGTGGATGAAACGCTGAGCCTTGCGCTGCGCGGCGAGCAGGTGTTCGGGCTGGCGATGAAAAATCCCGGTCGTCTCGATCTCATTCGCAAAGACGCGTTGCTGCAGCATACCGTCGCCGGATGGACGCCGCAGGAAGACGAGCATCACAACGTGGAGTACCTGCGCAAGACGCTCGCGGAAGTCACGATGAGCGCGGAATACCTGCACGAGCATCTCGACAAGAACAAAGCGAAAGCGATTTATCCGCAGCATGCGTTCGGCAAAAAGATGAAGTTGATCGCCGACCTGATCCTGTCGGATTGCGAAACGTCGATCTATTACGTTTCACTGCCGGGATTCGACACGCACGCGGGACAGCGCACGCAGCAGGATCGTTTGCTGAAGATCTACGGCGATGCGATGAAAGCGTTCGCGCAGGATATGAAAGACGCCGGTCAATGGGACAGCACGCTGGTGATGACGTTCTCCGAATTCGGTCGCCGCGTGAAGGAAAATGCGGGCAAAGGAACGGATCATGGAACGGCGAACGTGCTGATGCTTGCGGGCGGCAGCCTGAAGAAAGCAGGAGCGCTCAATGCACCGCCCGATTTACAGAACCTCGACAACGGCGACCTGGTCTACAAAGTGGATTTTCGCCAGGTGTACGCCACGATTCTTGGTTCGTGGCTGGCAACGGACCCGGAGATTGTGCTGGGGCAGAAGTTCGGGATGCTGGACTTCGTGTAGAAGGTAAACCGCAATGGCGCTAAGGCGCGAAGACGTCTGCGTTAGGAGCGCCTGTAAAAAGGTTGTTGTTTCAAAAAATACGAGGAGAGTCCGGATTGATCCAAAGGAAGTATGTCGAGTATTTCCGACGTCTTACTGTAGTTTTCGAATGTCATCCCGGTATCACGGCAGGTGGTTTGAAAATCATGTTCCATGTCCAGTGCAATAATGTAATGTGGCGGATCGCCGGATTCAGGAACGTAAATCCATGCGAGATATGCGGCACGGACAGCAGGAGTTTCTGCGTAGAGCTTTTTTAAGGAGTTGATAAATTCAGTCGGATATACGGCGGGCTGTCCAATCTGTATTTTTTCGTTTTTCTTAAACTGAAGGGTTTTCCCTCGTTCAAACATGCTGCCGTCAACCAGCTTTTCAATCTCTTCAGGCAGCAACTCTTTTCTGAATTGTGAAAAAGGATTCAGCATCATCCGGGCGCCTTTCAGCATTTCAAAAATCGCTTTGGATGATAACTCAGCGTAATAGATTTCTTCCTGGATAACATTGTTGTCGAAAATTCTCGGAATAGAAGTGAATACGGGTATGGAACCGTCCTCCCAGGACCGGATACTTAGCTTTTCACCCGGTTGTGCAGTATGCCACGGGCGCGCCTCAGTTTGATTGGTAAGCACGAATAACGTGGAGGTCATCAGCTGCCTGTAAAAATCCATTCGGAAAGCCGCATCCTGCGCGCCTTTCATCAGCAGGTTTTCCAGCATGTTTTCCGGTTTGGGTACGCTGTTCGCCGGAGCGGGCGCCGGCTTCTTTTTGAAAAAATCAAATAAACCCATAGTCGTTATTGTAGTTTCTTCAGCGCCGCAAGATAGATCTTCTTAATGCTGTTCTTCTCTTCGCGTTTGATGATTGCTTCCACCGCGGGGACCAGCGTTTTATTGACGGGCGTTTTCGCGAGAAGAATTTGTCCCAGCGCATAAGCCGCGCTCCAGCGGACGACGGTTCCGTCGTGCTCCGAATTGTCGAGCAGCGGTACAATGGCCTCTTTTATTTTCTTCGGAAAAAGATGAATGCTGTTGCCGACAACTTTCGCCGATTCCCATTTGATGCGCGGCGCTTTCGCGGTGAGTGAAGCAATCGCGAAATCAATGCCGCTTTCGGAGATTGCGGAGGGATTTTCTTTCGTGAGAAACTCCAGCGCTTCGATGCAGCTGGCCTTCACCGGGTCTTTGGATTTTTCCGCAAAAGCGATCAGCTCGTCGATTTTGATTTTCTTTCCGGCAAGCAGCGTTTTCAGCTGTTCGGTTTTCTCTTTGGGTTTGGTGGATTTGTCGGCGAAGAGTTCAGTAAGCATGATGTAAAGATCGCGTTAATTAACCACGGAGACACGGAGGCACGGAGAAAGCAAACCTCCGTGTCCCCGTGTCTCCGTGGTTAATTTTTTCGACGCAAGT
>CAMLEF010000085.1 GCA_946478675.1 uncultured Flavobacteriales bacterium
GGGCGCCGTGGTAGGGCAGCAGCCGTTCGGCGGGGCGCGCGGTTCGGGCACGAACGACAAGGCCGGGGCAATGATCAACCTGCTCCGCTGGGTATCGCCGCGCACGATCAAGGAAACCTGGGTGCCGCCGGTGAACTACCGTTACCCGTTCCTCGCTTCGGAGTAAATTCCATCAACCAGAACTTAAACCTGCCTTAGGATTTCCTCCCGGGGCAGGTTTTTTCTTTTTGATAGTTCATTCATCTTTTTTTAACAAACTAAAACCACTACTTTTGACCTACCTGTTTTCCGGCAGTGTACTTGTAAAATCCCTTTGTCGGAAACAGTAGAAATAGCATGAAGTTTCACATCGGTAAGCTGGTTGAAGATCAAATCCGGTTGAAAGGAATGACGAAGATCGCTTTGGCGCGAAGGGTAAAAGCTTCTCCCCAGGTGATTAATGGACTCGTGAAGCGCGCCTCGATAGATACCGAAATGCTGCAGAAAATTTCAGTTGCGCTCCAGTACGATTTCTTTTCGCACTTCACCGACAACCGTCGCAAGTCGCTTGCCGTTACGGATCAGCAAGCGTTGGGCCTGCTTCGCGAGATCGGCGAGCTCCGCCGGCAGATCGACGTCCTTTCGCGGCACAACGGTTACCTGCGCGAGCTTCTTGAATTGCACAACAGTCTCGGTGATGGTAAAAAAATGCAACTGCCGCCGAGGACTACGAAGAATTTTCCCCCGATTCCAAATAACAAACAAGTAAACCAAACCAAAAAGAAAACACGACGGAAAGTATAGTCCCCCTGTGCTCCCGGCGTGTCATGCGAAACCAAAAATCCCCCAAGACCCAAACATGGCACTTCACATCGGTAAACTCATCCGCCAGCACCTCGAGGAGGTCGGGATGACGAAAAGCGAATTTGCTCGACGCATCAGCACTTCGCCGCAGAATATCTACGGCATTTTCAAACGCAAATCCTGTGATACGGAACTGCTCCGCGATATCTCCCGCGTGCTGAACTTCGATTTCTTCCAGTACTATTCCACCTCAGCCCTCGTGACCGACGAAAAATCCGGCGCAGGAAAAGGCAGCGTAGTAACGGCAATGGATCTCAAGCGCGAGCTCGACAACGCGAAGAAAGAGCTTGACATTCTCCGCAGCGAAAACGAATACCTGAAAGAGATTCACCGTCTCATGAAGGAAAAGTCGCTGAAAGGAAAATAAGCTCCGCTTTTCTTAAACTAAAAAGTCCCGTTCATGTAGGAGAACGGGACTTTTTTATTGCGGTAATTTCTTTCGTTGCTCAGCGGAGATGGATCGTATACGTGTGGCTGTTGATCGTCACCGTAGCGATATCGTCGCAGGCGCCGTTGCCGAAGTCGACTGTGCGAGCGGGCTTGTTGTCGGGCGTGAGCGTGAACGTGCCCTGCGTGAAGTGGCGGCGGCAACCGAGCGCCATGTTGCGGATGAGCGGGTTGGTGATGGTCACCGTGAAGTTGTGCCCGTTCGCACCCGTGCCGCTGGCAGAACCGGTGATCGAATACATATCGTCGCTCCAGATCAGCGTGCTTTCGCCCTGCGTCCATTCCCGCTGGCGCTGCGAGTTCCAGGTGATCGTGCCGCCGCTGTTGGCGAGAATGATCTGGCCGTTTACGTTGATGCTGTACACGAGGTGACCGGCCGCGTTGTGCCCGTTATTCGTAACGGTCTTCGTGCCGAGCACCTGGTTGTCGTCCACGAAATAATTGTTGAATGTGATCGTGTGCGTGGAAGCGGAATCGCGGTAACGGCCGCTGTAGTAGACGAGGATCTCGCCGCGGCGCTGACGGCCATCGTTGCCCGTGCAGTTCGTCGTGCCGAAGTTGATGTGGATCGTGTCCTGGTCGGCGGTGTTCAGCGAATCGAACGTAACGGTAGCACAGCTGGTGAGCAGCGAACCTTCGTCGTTGCCGGAACCGAGACGATAAGCGCTGACGCTGCCGCTGTAGCCGGCTTCATCGGCGATGTTGTTCACGTCGTTGAACGTGGCTTCGGCAAAAGCATTGTCGCCCGAAGCGGAAGTGTCGTTATCCTCTTCGTCCTTGCGGCAGCCGGTGATGAAAGCCGCGGAGATGGAAGCGGTGAGAAGGGCGAAAAGAAGAAGGCGGTTCGTTTTCATGTTCGTTTTGTTTTTATCGGCATACTGCGCCGCTGGCGTGGAATTTCCTGTTTCGGTGATAAGACGGAAACAACAGCACAGCGTTTAAAAGCAGGAATGGAGATTGATATAAAAATATGAAAATCAGCTGAAAACAGTTAAGCCGACGGTTCTCTTCCCGGCATCCTGCGGCGAAATTCCGAGCAGGCGATGGCCGTTGCAACTGCAGCATTCAGTGATTCCGGACCGCCCGCCGAAGAGAAGCTCGGGATCGTGATGCGATCGGTGATGAACGTTTCCGTTTCGGGACGAATGCCGTTCGCTTCATTGCCGATGACCAAAAATCCATGCGTGGAAAGGGGGCTGTGATAAATGTCTTTGCCTTCGAGAAACGTGCCGTACACGGGCAATTTCGTTTTCGCCGGCAGCTGCTTCATCATGCGCGGGAAAAATTCTTCGAGCGGCAGCTCATGCACGCGCACTCTGGTAATCGAGCCCATCGACGCCTGCACAACTTTCGGGTTCCAGGTTTCTGCCGAATCCGGCGAGCAGATGATGTCACGGATGCCGAACCAGTCGGCGATGCGGATGATCGTGCCCAGGTTGCCGGGATCGCGGATGCCGTCGAGCACCAGTGTGAATTGTTCAGCCAGCGCGGAAAAATTCAATTCCTCTTTCGGCGTACGCACCACCGCGAGCACGTCCTGCGGCGTCACGAGCGAGGAGATGCGGGAAAGCTCATCGGCGGTAACGGCAACGGTTTCTTTCGCTTTGGAAAGGACGGCACGATGCTGCTTCATCCACGGTTCCAGCGCGTACAGGGCTTCCACACCGAAGGATGAGTCGAGCAATTCGAGCACGAGCTTGCTGCCTTCCGCAACAAACAATCCCTGCTCACGACGGCCTTTCTTCTGCCGGAGCGCACGCAATTGTGAAAGTTTTCCTTTTGACAGCATCGTTTCCTTTTCCGTGTTAAACGTTCAAGGTTCAATGTTCCTGTTCGTGTCTTTAACAACCTTGAACATTGAACCTGAACCCCGAACCTTTAAGGCATTATCTTTGCGAAAATACGCCGATTACCCGTCCCACGTACGTGCTGAGAACTACCGCATATTTTTTGCTCACGCTGGCGATCCTCGCGCTGGAATTCTCATGCACGACCCGTCGCATGCGAAGCGATCAGGTGCTGCTCAAAAAGGTATTCATTAAGTGCGCGAATCCCGCGATCAATAAGGATGAGGTTTACAATTACGTCAAGCAGAAGCCCAACCGGAAGCTGCTCGGGCTGAATGTGCCTCACCTGATGAAGCACCGCACTTCCGGCAAGCGCGGCCTCTTCGCGAAAAACCTGATGGCGAACGGTTCGGGATTTCCGCTTTACCTGCACCTCTACAACCTCGTCAATCCGCAACGGGAAATCCGGCGTGAGCTGCGGCGCGACCAGCGTTACCAGAAACGTCTCGTGCGCTGGCACAACCGTCAGAACAAACGCAAGTCGCGCAAAGGATCGAAGTTCGAGCAGAAGAAGGAGCCGCAGAAGCGCAAGACGATCGGGGAATTCCTCTACGGCATCGGGGAGCCGCCGGCGATTCTCGACAGCAGCAAAACGCATCGCTCCGCGCAGCAGATCGGTCTTTACCTGAATAACAAAGGCTATTTCAACAGCACCGTCCGCGACACGATCATCTATCCCTGGTTCCAGCGCAAGCGTCACCGCAAAGCGATCGTCATGTACATCGTGGAGCCCGCGCAGCCGTACACGATCCGCAACATCAGCTGGGACATCCGCGATCCCAACCTCGTGTACGACGTCTTCTCCGATACCGCAACTTCGACGGGACACGGCACGCTGCTTCGTTCCGGCAACAATTACGACGTTGATGTTTTCGAGAAAGAACGCGACCGCATCACCCGCTCGCTGCGCAACAACGGCTACTACCAGTTCTCGAAAGATTACATCCGCTACGAAGTCGATTCCACGCTCGGCACGCACCAGGTGGACGTGAAGATCATCATCAGCAAGCAGCAATACCAGATCGACGACACGACGTGGGGCGAGCTCAGCCACCAGCGTTTTTACGTGCGGAACATCATCGTGAAGAATTTGTATTCGCTCGTTCCGACGAAAGAAGACAATTCCAATTACGATACGCTCGTGTTCAGCGATGTCGCTTTCCTGCGCAATAAAGACAGCGTTGACGGTTTACCGCTGGAGCGTCTCATGCGTTACAAACCCGAAGTGCTGGCGCCGCGCATCATCATGCGCCCGGGATTGTTGTACCGCCAAACCGATTACGAAGAAACGTACCGGCAGCTCATCAGTCTCGGCGTGTTCCGCCAGGTCGTGATCGAGCCCGTGCTGATCGGCGACAAAATGGATCTCGTGATCAAATTGTTTCCGCTGTCGCAGCAGAGCTATACGACGCAGGTGGAAGGCACGAACACGGGCGGTAACTTAGGCATCGGCGGTGCGTTTGCTTACCAGCATAACAATATTTTCCGCGGCGCAGAGCTGATCGAGTTCAAGCTGCACGGTGGCACGGAAGCGCAACAGCCGATCGCCGCTTCGGGAACAAGCACGAACGGCGGACAGCTCGCGTTCAACACGATTGAAGCCGGCGCAGATGCCTCACTTTATATTCCGCGTGATTTCTTTCCGTTCAATTATCTCGTTTCGAATAAAAGAACAGAAGAGAACCGCACGACAAAAGAACGCCGCACTGTTTTCACCGCTTCATTCAACTACCAGCGCCGCATCGACTACGACCGCTCGATCGGGAATCTCTCGTATGGTTACACGTTCCGCTACAAGAAATTTTCGCGCTTCGCCGTTTATCCCATCGAGTTGAACGTCGTCAAAGTGACGCCGCGCGAAGGATTGATCCAGCTGCTGCAGAACGGTGATCCGCTGCTGCAATACCGTTTCTCCGATCACCTCATCAATGATTTTCGACTGACGTATGTGTTGAACACGCAGACGCCGGACCCGAAGCAGCGGCACGTTTTCTATTGGAAAAGCGACTTCGAAGTTTCCGGTTTTGTGCCGTACGGCATTTTCAAAATGGTGGCGCCGAACGACACGGTCAACGGTTCGTATCGCATTGCCGGTATTCCGTTCTCGCAATACATTCGCCTTTACAACGATTTCCATTATCACCTGCACATCGGAAGCCATGAAGAGCTCGTCGCGCGATTGGCGCTCGGCTTAGGTGTGCCGATGCTGAATTACCCGACGCTGCCGCTCGAGAAAAGCTTTTACGGAGGCGGCGCCAACGGCATTCGTGCCTGGGAAGCTCGCACGCTCGGACCGGGATCGTACATCGTTCCTGCCGATCAGAAATATGCGCAGTTCGGCGACGTGCAGATCGAATACAACGTGGAGCTGCGTTTCCGCATTACGAAATCACTTAACGGCGCGCTCTTCGCCGACGGCGGAAATATCTGGCTGCTGCGCAAAGACGACGCACGTCCCGGCGCTAACATCAACACGAAGTTTTACAATGATCTTGCCTTCGGTCCCGGCGTCGGTCTGCGCTATGATCTCAGCTTTTTCATCGTGCGTCTCGACTGGGCGTTCAAGTTCCGCGATCCTTCTTATCCGTATGGAGAACGCTGGTACATTCCCGGTCAGCGGAAACTGTCGAGCAACCTGAACTTCGGCATCAACTATCCGTTCTAAGCATGAAAAACGCGAAAGAATTCCTGTTGTCCTATGCGCGATACAACGTGTGGGCGAACAAACGCATCGCCGCCATTCTCGATCAGCTCGGTGATGCGATTCTCGACCAGGAAGTGATAAGCAGCTTTTCTTCCATTCGAAAAACCGTTTTTCACGTGTGGGATGCCGAGTTCATCTGGCTGATGCGGCTGCAGGGAAAATCGTTATCGAAAGGCCCGACGTCGGAGCTGCCGCCGGGCACGCATCCTTCAGCAGGTTTTGTCGCAGGTTCCGAAGCGATGCTGTCGTTCATTGAAACGCAGCCGGAAGAATTTTTCGCACAGCCGAATACGTACCGCAACCTCCGCGGCGAAGAATTCACGAGCTTTCATTACGAGATGATCATGCATTGCATGAACCACAGCACCTTTCATCGCGGGCAGCTGGTCACGCTCATTCGTGAAACCGGCTGGACGGAGAAATTGCCGTCGACGGATATGATTGCTTATTTCCGGGAGCAATAACGCAGCCGGTTCAGCGATAATTAAAGCAGCTTGTAATTCCTGTACTCGCCGATGCGCCAGCCGGTGCTGTGTTCCAGCCACATGAGAAAGCGCATTTTCAATCCCCATTTTTTCTGCGTCGGGTCGAAAGCGAATTCCCAGTTCTTGCGGCGAATGCGCTCCTGCATCACGAGCGGATGCGTCTCCGTGAATTTCGAAAGCGAATCGATCTGCGAATAATCGAAGCGCTCGACTTTCGGAATGTTTTTCTCCATCCACGAATCGTCGTGCCACATCTTGTGAAACGATTGCTGCTTGGCCTGTTGCGCTTCCGGCGGTTTCACCCAACCGTAATGGTAGATGTAAGCGTCAACACGTTTCACGTTCAGCTTCACGACGCCGTTCTTGCGGAATCCCTGCGCGTCGCGATAGGAGCGGATCTCCGGGTTTTTGCGGACGATGCGGATCTCGTTGCGGTACCACTTGCGCGAATCGGCAACGTAATCGTAAGAGCCGTAAAAATGTTTGTAGTGAAACAGCAATCCTTCGACACGCGCATCGTCTTTCCAGCGCTGCATGCCTTCGCGGATCGCAGTATAATATTTTTCATGCACGACCTCGTCGCCCTGGATGTAGAAGCACCAGTCGGCATCCGGTGAAATCGCGTCGTATGCTTTATTCGTTTCTTCTGCAAGTACGCGCCCGCCTTCGCGCAACGAATCATCCCACACGGTTTCGATGATGCGGATCTTCGGATCGCCGATGGAACGGATAATGTTCAGCGTATCGTCTTCCGATTTTCCGACAGCGACCACGAATTCATCGCAAAGCGGCAACACGGATTTGATCGCTTCGACGATGGGGTAGTCGAACTTGATCACGTTGCGTGCTATGGTGAATCCGGAAACGAACATTAAAAAAGAAATGAACCACGGAGGCACGGGGACACGGAGTTCTCTGTGCCTCCGTGTCTCCGTGGTGATTAAATACCGGTGTAATTCTGCGGCGAAATTTTTCTCAACTCCGCTTTCACCGCATCGGAAACATTCAGCGTTTCGATGAACGCCTGCATCGATTCTTTCGTGATGGACGCATTACCGCGCGTGAGGTCTTTCAGCGCTTCGTACGGTTTCGGATAACCTTCGCGACGCAGGATCGTCTGGATCGCTTCGGCTACAACCGCCCAGTTCTCTTCAAGATCGCGATCGAGCGCGGCTTCGTTGAGAATAAGTTTGCCGAGACCTTTCTGCAGTGATTTAAGCGCGATCAGCGTGTGCGCGAACGGAACGCCGACGTTGCGTAAAACGGTCGAGTCGGTCAGGTCGCGCTGGAGACGCGAAATGGGCAGCTTTGCGCTGAGGTGTTCGAAGATCGCATTCGCCATGCCGAAATTGCCTTCCGCATTTTCGAAATCGATCGGGTTCACTTTATGCGGCATTGCGGAAGAACCAATCTCGCCGGCTTTTGTCTTCTGGCGGAAATAGTTCATCGCAATGTATTGCCACGTATCGCGCGAGAAGTCGATGAGAATCGTGTTGATGCGCTTGAGGCCGTCGAAGAACGCCGCGAGGTTGTCGTAATGCTCGATCTGCGTGGTCGGATGCGAGCGCTTCAGTCCGAGCGAAGCAACGAACGTATCACCGAACGATTTCCAGTCGATTGCCGGATACGCTACGTGATGCGCGTTGAAGTTGCCGGTGGCGCCGCCGAACTTTGCGCTGAACGGAACGAGCTCCAGCAAACGCAGCTGTTCTTTCAGACGCGAAACGAAAACTTCGATCTCTTTGCCGAGGCGTGTGGGAGAAGCGGGCTGTCCGTGCGTGTGCGCGAGCATCGGAACGGAAGCCCATTCTTTCGCGAGATTTTCGAGCACGGCAATCACTTCATTCAGCTGCGGGCGCAACACTTTTTCGTACGCTTCTTTCAGCAGCAGCGGTGTTGCGGTATTGTTAATGTCTTGTGAAGTCAGTCCGAAGTGCACGAACTCTTTCGACGTTTCCAGCCCGAGCGAATCGAATTTTTCCTTGAGGATGTATTCGACCGCCTTCACGTCGTGGTTCGTCGTCTTTTCAATTTCCTTGACGCGCGCAGCATCCGACGCAGAAAAATTTTCGTAGATCGTTTCGCGGAGTTTCGGAAAAACCGCCGGATCGACTTGTTTCAGCTGCGGGAGCGGAAGCTTGCACAGCGCGATGAAATATTCGGTTTCCACCAGGAGGCGGTAACGGATCAGCGCCGCTTCGGAGAAGTACGCTGCGAGCTCTTCCGTTTGTTTCCGGTAACGTCCGTCGACCGGCGAAATCGCCCATAAAGGATCAATGCTCATAGGAATGAAAAAGAGAATTGCGAAGTTAGCAAGAATGTCGTTGTCCGCCCGGCAGCTCAACGGGTTTTACTATCTTCGTTTCTCCCAATCCGCCCGTAAGCGCGCCCGGCTTATTTATGACTGAACAGGTTATTCTTGTTGATTCTTCCGACCGTGAGAAAGGCGCGATGGAAAAAATGCAGGCGCACCTTGAAGGCCTGTTGCACCGCGCAGTTTCCGTTTTCATTTTTAATTCCCACGGCGAATTGCTGCTGCAGCGTCGCGCGATGGAGAAATATCATTCCCCCGGTCTTTGGGCAAATACCTGCTGCGGTCATCCGCGTCCCGGAGAAAGCTGCATCGATGCCGCATCGCGCCGGCTGAAAGAAGAAATGGGAATGAGCGCCACGCTTCGCGAAGTGAGCTCGCTCATTTACCTGGCGCCCGTCGGTGGAAACGCTTACGAGCACGAGCTCGATCATATTTTCATTGGCGTCAGCAACGATACGCCGCAACCGTCTGCCGAAGAAGTCTGCGAATGGAAATGGATCGATCCCGAAGACGTCAGCACGGATATGGATGCGAATCCCAACCAGTACGCGATCTGGTTCCAGTTGATTTTCAAAGACACGGTCAGCCGTTTCCGCGCAGGCCGCTGAGTCATTCCGACATTTTTTTACGGCATAAAAAAATCCCCCGCTCTTCCGAACGGGGGATTTTTTCTGTTGAAGAATTTTTCTCTTACTGATCGATCAGCTTCGAGGTGGTGACGGTGTTGCCCGTGCGGACTTCCACCATGTAAACACCTTTCGCGAATTCAGTCGTGTTGATCGGCAGCAGGTTGTTGCCGGTCATTTCGCCGTAGTTGCGTTCTGCAACCACTTTGCCGGTCACGTCGGTGATCACCATCGTTACGACTTCCGGCTGCTGCAGCTCGACACTTGCGTAAGTCACGTCGGTTGCCGGGTTCGGGTAGAGGCTGATCTTGTTGTCCGGCTGGTCCGGCGTGCTGATGCCGGTGACCGTGGTGCCGCTCACATAACCATTCGAGATCGCCTGTGCAATCGTCGAGGTGGAACCATTATCCACGAGGTTGTTCGGCTGGATGAACATGCCGACGATGTGCATGCGGCTCGTGTTCCAGTTGGCGGGAACGGTGAACTGGAAGTTGAACGTAACGGTTTGTCCGGCGGTGATGTTGGCCGGGAAACCTGCGTAGCCGGTGAAGGACGGGCTGATCGCGCGTGCTACGTGATCGTAATGCATCATCGTGTAGGGAACCGGGTTCGGAAGCGATTCGAAGCCGCCCATTACACCGCTGCCGCCGCCTGCATAAGCATTCGACTGGCTCCAGGAGCCACCGGTGCCGGTAACGCTGTCTTCGGTAAGCACGCAAACAATTTTATAACCGGTGCCGCTCATCGCGTTCGGGAAGTTCAGCGAAATCGAAACATCGAGCGTGTTGCCGTTCAGCTGTGCGCCGTTGGTGATCGTTGCAACCGGCGGAACAATCACGCGGTTGTTGAAATCCGCTTCGACCTGTGACGGATCGATCGCCGTGCCGCGGTCAACGAGCTCGGAAGGATAACCGGTAATGAGGTTGCCGATCGCAGCATCGTAAGGAGCAACCGTCATCGGGTCGCCGTTGTGTACCGCGATACCTGCCCAGTAACCGTCATAGTTTTTCTCCATGAAGTCCATGTATACGGCACCACGCGGGCACCACTGGCACCAGGTACCGGTTGCTTCTTCGCCGACTACCACTTTTCCGGGAGCCGGAACAACCGGGTTGAGCATTTCCGTCTGCGAATCGTCGGAAGCATCACCATCGCTGGCGTTGCCGTTGACGTTGGAGATCGTTACCGTGAGCGCGTTGGAACCTGCAACCACCGGAATCGGCGTCGTCATCGTGACGGTCGTCGTAGCGAGTGACGCGATGTTCTGGCCGGTGAAGCTCTGCGTGAAGGAACCGCTGTTGTAGTTCCAGGTGAGATCGAAAGAGGTGATGGTCGTGGTACCGAGGTTACGCACGATCACGTCAGGGCGCTTCGACTGTGTAGCGAGCGCGTTGTACATGTTCACGATCTGCGTGGTGGCGCCGTTGAGCGCGGGCAGCGTGTACGCCGTGTAGTTGTAGCTCACGTCGTCAACGTAGAAGCCGGCGAGGTTGTTGCCGCCGTAGCCCGAACCGTTGTAAGCGAAAATGTCGATTGCGCCGATCGTGTTGTTCGAATTGGCGAAGGTGCCGACCAGCGTATTGTCGATGTAGACGTTCCACTGGTTCGTGTTCAGGTTAATGTCGTACTTCAGATCGAACCACTGGTTGGTCGGGAAGGTCGTCTGCAGCAGGATGCCGCTGCCGTTCACGACGTACATTTCTCCGAGCTGGTTCATGTAGCACTCGAGCGAGAAGATCTGTCCCGGCGTCGTTGTGCCCTGGAAGTTGAAGTAGCCGCCTTTACCGGACTCGATGAACAGGCTCATCTGGTAGGTAAAAGTGCCGGTGGTATACGTACCGCCGAAAGGGAGAATGCAATCCTGCGGACCGCCGCTCGAGCTGGAAGAAGCCCAGTGGCACGATTGTGAGCCGGCAGGCGTGTGGTTCTGCGCGTTGCCGACCTGAGTATCCTCGGGACCGCCGGTAACGTTATCCCACGTGGTCCAGTCCGGAGAAACAGCGCCGATGTAATCACCGACGTTGTAGCTTTCGAAATCATCAGAAAAAGAGGCCTGGGCGGACATCGTTGCAGCGATCAATGTAGCACCTGCCAGTGTGTACAGTTTTTTCATGGAAAATTGGCGTGTTCATTAAGTATGGCTAAGTTAGGAAAATCGTCCTGCGAAACCGAATGAACGGTTCATAAATCAATAGCGGCAAATACTCTGTTAAAATAAAACAAGCCGTGGCCAGCGGGTTTTGATCGTATTTTTGAAAAAAGATGAAAGCGATGACAACCCTGCAGCTCCGTAAAAAGGTCCACGAATATGTGGATCGTGTTGATGATGATGTTTTGGAAATGCTTCTGGCGATGTTGAAAGTGAAGGTGGAATCGGATGAGAACAATTCGCTGCTGAGCAAATCACAGCAAAAAGAAGTTGTGCGCCGGTATGAGCGTCACGTTGCCGGAGAAGGAACGGTATATACTGTTGAAGAGGCGAAGGTTGAATTGCAGCTTCGCCGGAAAAACAGGAAGAAGAAATGAAGCGCAAGGTCATTCTTCGTGACAGCGCTTTGGATGATATCGATGCTATCATCGCCGGTACGATGAACAGCTGGAATCGCTCAGTGATGATTTTCTCCTGGAAGTGGAGCGTTGTCTTTACTTATTGACTGAAAGACCCTTTGCCTTTTCTGAAAAATTCCATTCGATGCGGGAAATTCCGTTGCACCGGTTTCCTTATGTAATGGTTTATAAAGTTGAGAATTCCGTGGTGCTGGTGCTTGCAGTATGTCATTATAAACGGCAAAGCCATCGGATTTCACAGGTGGAAGAACCTTGATCGACGCCACCTTTTTCGTTATCTTTATTCAAATGAACTCTCGTCTCCGCAACATTGCATCTTTATTGTTGCTCTCGTTTTTTTTCTTTTCATTTTCCTCGCCCGATCCTTACGCTTCGAAGCTGAAAGGCCGGGTGCTTAAAATGACGGAAACGACTTACGGCATCCAGGTGGATTCTTCCGGGAAGATGAATGAGAAATGGATGCACGACAGCCTCATCACGAATTACAACAGCGCGATGAAACCGGTTTCGATCGAACATTTCGGGGGAGAAGGGAAGGAGCAATACGACATTCGCCGTGTAGAGTTCCATTACCTGCTGGACACGCTGCCGGTGTCCACCTTGTTCTTTACCAATGATAGAATTACGGATAGCCTGCGGGTGCAATTCAACACGATGCGGCAGGAAGAAACGGCTGTGCATTTCCAGGTGAAAGGCAACAAAACGGTCCGCACTTTTTATTCCTATAAGGACGGACGATTGTTGTCGATGTGCGACCTCTCGGAAAAAGGCGACACGATCCGCAAAACGGTTTACGTTTATTATGCCAGCGGAAAATTGAAGGAGGAAGAATTTTACCGTCCCGGAAGAAATAGCCCGGCACTGCTGCTGAATTCCACTACCACGTACAATTACAACACGCTGGGAAAAGTTTCCGCAATCCAATATGTGTCGGGGAATTTTAAAACGCAGTCGGCTTTCGTGTACAATGAAAACGGCGACCTGCAAATGGTGACGGATATTTCCTCTTACGGGGAAACGATTTCCTGGTACGAATACACGTATGATGAGCACGGTAACTGGACGAAACGTTTGCAGTATACCGAGGTGAACAACCGTGGCGCCGTGGCCCAGGAAAAGCAGCCGGTGGAAGTGACCCGGAGAAAGATGGAATACGCCGATTAAAATTTATCCACAGAAAAAATTTTCTTGTTGAAAAAACAAATGCGCCGAATCCGCTGCTGACCGGCGATGCACCGGCTTTATCGTTTAATTTTACCTCCTCAAATGGAAAATTTCGTCGTCTCCGCCCGCAAGTACCGCCCCGCGCATTTTAATACCGTCGTCGGGCAGTCGGCCATCACCACGACACTCAAGAATGCCATCCGCAGCAATCATCTTGCGCAGGCGTTCCTGTTCTGCGGGCCGCGTGGCGTAGGTAAAACCACCTGCGCGCGTATCCTCGCCAAAACGATCAACTGCACCAACCTCACGCCCGACACCGAAGCCTGCGACCAATGCGAGTCGTGCCTGTCGTTCAACAGCGGGCGTGCCATCGATATTACCGAGCTCGACGCCGCGTCGAACAACTCCGTGGATGATATCCGCAACCTCGTGGATACGGTCCGCATTCCGCCGCAGCTGGCCGAGATCAACCCGAACGCCCGCAAAGTGTATGTCATCGACGAGGTGCACATGCTCTCGGCCGGCGCTTTCAACGCCTTCCTGAAAACGCTCGAAGAGCCGCCGAAGTACGCGATCTTCATTCTCGCGACCACCGAGCGCCACAAAATTCTTCCGACCATCCTCTCGCGATGCCAGGTGTTCAACTTCAACCGCATCCAGGTCGAAGACGCTTGCTACGAGAAGGAGATCGCGGGCTACGAGGCGGAGCTCGACGAGCTCGAGTCGGAGCT
>CAMLEF010000086.1 GCA_946478675.1 uncultured Flavobacteriales bacterium
CTGTTCGAGCTCCTCCACGATATCGCGCTTGATCGTCATGATGTCGTTGTTGATTGCGTCGTTCCATTCCCCGATCAGTTCAATCACGCAGAATTTCAAATCGTAATCGACAAACAGGATCTTCATGTACAACGTCGGCGAACCGATGTCGTCCCATTGCGGGTGCAGCAGGTAATTGTACACCTGGTTCGTGAACTCAAATTCGCTGTATTCCCTTCCGAAAAAAGGAGAGCGCTCATCGGTTTCAGCCGTATATAAATGCCGCCAGTTGAAAAACGGTTCTATCGTGTGCATGTGATTAATATGCCGATTTGCTGATCTGCCAATCTGCCGATTCGCGCAAGCTTCGCTCCTGAGCGGTGGCCGGTGTGCATCGGCACATCAGCATATCGGCATATCAGCACATTATTTATTTTCAATCGCCTTCCGGACGCTCCCGAATTTCTTCAGCAGCTCGTTGGCTTTTTCATAGGAATATCCTGTGGCTTCCATCACCATTTTCGTGCCGCGATCGATGAGCTTGTTGTTGCTCAGCTGCATGTCGACCATCCGGTTGCCGCGTACGCGCCCGAGGCGGATCATCACCGTCGTCGAGAGCATGTTCAGCACCAGCTTTTGCGCCGTGCCGGATTTCATGCGCGTGCTGCCGGTGACGAATTCCGGTCCCACTACTGCAACGACGGGAAACTTCGCCGTCTGCGCTACCGGAGATCCGGGATTGCACGTGATGCAGCCGGTAACGATGCCTTCCGCATTGCATTTTTCCAATGCGCCCACAACATAAGGCGTGGAGCCGGATGCTGCGATGCCGATCACGACGTCTTCTTTCCCGATCGCGTGCTCCTGCAGATCGATCCATCCCTGCTCGCGCGAATCTTCTGCAAATTCCACCGCCTTCCGGATCGCCGCATCACCGCCCGCGATCAGCCCGATCACCAGCCCATGCGGCACGCCATACGTCGGCGGACATTCTGACGCATCGACAATGCCGAGTCGTCCGCTCGTTCCTGCGCCGAGGTAAAAGAGCCGTCCGCCCTGTTGCATTTTCTCTACGATCACGTTCACCAGCGCTTCGATCGCAGGAATGGCTTTCGCAACCGCCAGCGGCACAGTCTGGTCTTCGCGATTGATATTCTCCAGCAATTCCCGTACGCTCATCTGCTCGAGCGATTGGTAATGCGATTCTGATTCGGTGATGCGATCCATTCGATAAAGATACAACGGGTGGAAACGTTTTGCGCGGATGAGTTGCAGGAAGAGTGAGTTGTTTATTTCCTGTTGCCGTAATTCTTTACGGATTCGATTGAGCCGTCTGTTTTGTAATAAACAGTCTCGCCGTGCAGCTTGCCGCCGACATAGGTTTCCCGCACCCGGGGATTTCCGTTTTCGTAATAAAAAATGACATTGCCTTCACACCATCCATTTTGATAAAATCGATCCACGGATAATTTGCCATTGCGAAAATATGACCTGCTTCGTCCCGTTCGTTTTCCGTTCAGATCATACTGCTCTTCGGTATGCTCAAAATCGGGACCATCGGCGATGAATGTCAGGAAATAACTGCTATCCACCTTTACAAGTTTTATCAGGTAATCGTGCGAATGCCAGTTCGCAAATTTCCAGTGACCGGCATGCAGTGTAGTTTTCCCAAAAGAGATGTCAAAAGCGTTCGGGCCATATTCCTGCCCGATACTGCTAATCTTTTCGCCTTTTTTAAAGATTACTGCTGCAAGTTCCTGGGCATGCCATGTAATCTCAACCTGTGAGCGATCGACACCAATGCACTTCAATTCTACAGGATTGTTCTCAAATACAAGGTTGGAAAGACGCGCCGCAATCGTATCTGTATTCTGCGCATTTCGCAGGATCACGTAGCCGCCGATTAACCAACAGAAAAGGATAACGACAATAATGCGGAGACGCCTGGATTTCATCAGGGATTATTTTTTCAGCAAGCTAAAAAAGAAACCCGGCACCTCTCGCGAAGCACCGGGTTTTACGCTGGTGAAAAACACCGATTACTCTTTAGTGCGCAACGTTGAATTTGCCGCGGGCGGTAACGGTTCCGTTCGCGTCGGTTGCGTTGTAGAAATACAATCCGCTGGCGTAAGCAGAAACGTCGATACGCGTATTGTCGCTGCTGACGTTTGCCGTTTCAATCAACTGTCCGTTCACGTCGTAAATGCTGATCGTGCGGATCGCGCTGTCTTTCGTGTCGAAATTCACGAAGCCGGAAGCGGGATTCGGGTACAGCGGAACTTCCGTGCCTACCGTATTTTCCGGGATGCCGACAGCTGCGGTGCCGAGCAGCCACGTTGCGCTGGTCACGGAACCGAGGTCTTGTCCTTCGGTGAGTTCAACGACCGGGAAGCCGATGCCGTTTGCCCAATAGGTGAACACGCGGTTGGAATCCTGCTGCGAATAGAAATTCGGCGCCCAGTTACCGAACGCGTAAATGTCGATGGTGTCGTATTCCACGCGGAGCACGTTTTCACGAAGCACGTTGTAGGTGCCTGCCGGCGTGGTCACAGCGCCCCATGCGTCAGCGTCAGCTGTTTTCTTCACCCACATGTGAATGCGGAAAGAATCGACCGTGAAGCCGATGCCGGGGTCCTGGCCGTAATACATCTGGAACATTGCCGTTGCCGTATCCGACCCCGAGCTGCCGTAAGCCGCAGGGAACGGGATCATGATCTCCGGGTTGTCGAACGCGATCGGCATCACACCGGTTCCGAACGGATCGAACGCCTGTCCCTGGATGTTCAGCTCGGAAGCGGAATTGTTCAGGTAGATGTAGACATCGTTGCCTTGTGAACGCTGGTCAACGGCGAGGTTGGAGCCGCCGAAGTTCGCAGCGTACGGCGTAAACTGCGGCAGCGTAAAGGTCAGCGTGTCGACACCCTGGTTGTTGAGCGCGCTGTAATTCCAGGTTTGGTTGGCGCCGGAACCTACGGACGTAACCGTCGGTGTCGTGTCGCGCGCCTGGCGGATCTGGGTGTAAACGGGAGCGACGTCGGCCGTGGTGATCGTCACTTGCGCGGCGAGCGAACCGGCAGCAGCAAGGGCGACGAAGCAGAGTAAAGTTTGTTTCATGAGCTTTGGAATTTTGGTAAACAAAAATAGAAAAAGACGGCCTTGTTCTTCCTTGCGGAAAATACCCGTCGACAAAGGGAAATAAGTTAGGATTGCGGATTTAACAATTGCAGCGATTTCACTTCCGCCCAGGTCCATGCGCGTTTCGGTGCAATTCCGCTGTAGCCTTTCCGGAAAAATCCGGTCACGCGTTTTTCAAGTTCATCTGCTGCGATGGACGACGCAAAAATGCTCCGCTCCGTCGGGTGGGCGAAACGTTCCGCCTTGGAGAGTTCGCTGTTTTCCAACCGCAGGATCGGGCCGGTGTCGGTGACGGGATCACAGTTCCAGCGATAGCCGGACGTTTCGATCGCGTTCAGCTCGTCGCAGAGCGGCTGCATCGAGAGGCGGGGCAGGGTAGGACGCGTCACGATGTCGACCCAGGTCGTGTATTTGTATTCGAGCTCGTAGCGGTTGCCGTCGTAAATGCTCAATACGATGTCGCTGCCGTGCGTCACGCTGAACAACGCGTAGTAGCTCACCGGCTTTGGCGTGCGGATCACCGTCAGGCCGAGATCGTCGTAACGGCGCACCTGCGTTTCTTTCCCGTGAATGCGGGCGTAATCGTTTTTGATCCGCAGGTAATCCGCTTCCCAAACAGAACGATATGCATCGGGATGCAGCAGCACGTCTTTGAAGCGCGGCAGGAACCATTCGAATTTTTCCGCGCAGATTTTCAATTCATGATCTTCTCCGAACGGCACCCAGAAATGATTGCGCTCTTCCGCATCGATCCAGCACACGAGCTTCAACGCAAGGTCATCTTCTTCCCGCGAAAAATCCGTCTCGCGAAAATCCCCGATGCGCGCCACCGCTTTCAATACCACTTCGTATTGCAACGCCAACTCCGGCTCGAACAACGCCCACACACCGACGAACCCGTCGATATCGAAATGCGTCGCCGTTACAAATGGTAATTGCAATCCAGCAGCATACTTTGGATCCCGCAGCGCATTCAGCACGACGGCGCCGCTCGTATCGTCTGCAATTCCTTCCTGCGTATTCTGACCTTTCCAATGCGAAAGCACCAGCCCGCTCGCATGCGCGCCGTCAACGATGATGGCTTCGCGGTTGTGGAGTTGGTGGAAGGGGAGGAAGGATTTCATGACGCTTTCTCCTTTAGGAAAGAAGAAAGACGCTCAAGAAGCAGTTGATGTGTTTCACTTGAGATTTTACCCCATGCGCCTTCGATTAGCCTGCTTGATAGCGTCATTAAAACACCCAGGCGTATTACGGACGGCGCGAGAAGCCCGCTCTTGTTGAAATCAGGATGTTGCTCGTCGATTAACTCATCGAAACCATCACGGTACTGATGAAGCTGCGAACTAATGGCGCACAGTAGAAAATCATCGTATTTCAACGACATCCTTTTCAAGAGAAGAACAGGACGCGACTTGCTTGAGCCATCGGGCTGAGGGAGCCTGACTTTTACGACGGATCCTTCTTCCATGGCTTGTAATCTGGATTGGGTTCTTTGACGATGAGGTTATCGTAATCAGGCTCATTGGCATAGGCATCGTTAAATGTCATCATAGAAGAAAGAGTCCATTCTTCATCATAGGATAAAGGGGACTTCACTTCGATTTTGATTCCGTACTTTTCTTTGATATGCTGTTCGAGGTCTTCAGGCGTTTTGTACTTGTCGAAGATGTTTTTAATGAGATCTTCGGTTTCTTCTTTGCGCACGCGTAAATAACCTGTAGCCAGGATTGCGACAACAACAATAACTAACACCCCGATCAGAGCGACAGGAGAATTCTCATGCGTCAGCAATTGAATGGTATCCCCTTCTTCAGGAGACTGCCGTTTAAGACTGTCCTGTAGTTCTTTTGCCGAACGTTGATTATCGATATTGAGTCGAATCGTTTTCACTATTATAAAGATAACGATTCGCCGGGCTCAATAAATCCCCGGCCACTTCTCCGGGTTCGATTCATGCATCAGCTGGTAAACCGCTTCGAAAATATCTTCCGTACCCGGTTTGCTGAAGTAATCGCCATCCGAACCGTAAGCCGGGCGATGCTCTTTCGATGCCACCGTTACCGGTGCGCTGTCGAGATGTGCGTAGCCGCCCTGCACTTCGAGGATCTGCTGGAGAATGAACGCCGATGCGCCGCCGGGAACGTCTTCGTCCACCACGACGAGGCGGTTCGTTTTCTTCACGGAGTTGACGATCGAATGATGACGGTCGAACGGCAGCAGCGTTTGCACGTCGATCACTTCGATCGAGATGTCAGCTTCCTGCAGTTGTTTCGCCGCTTCCAGGCAAAGGCGCAGCGTGGAGCCGTAGCTCACCAGCGTGACGTCGCTGCCTTCGCGGAGAACTTCGGGAACACCGAGCGGCGTCGTGAAGTCGCCCCAGTTCGACGGCATTTTTTCTTTTAAGCGATAACCGTTCAGCGGCTCGATCACGATAGCAGGCTCGTCACTGCGCAGGAGCGTGTTGTAGAAACCTGCCGCCTGCGTCATGTTGCGCGGAACGCAAACGTACATGCCGCGAAGCGAGTTGATGATCATGCCCATCGGCGAACCGGAGTGCCACACGCCTTCGAGACGGTGACCGCGCGTGCGGATGATGACCGGCGCTTTTTGTCCGCCCATCGTGCGCCACTGCAGCGTGGAAAGATCGTCGCTGAGGACCTGGATCGCGTAGAGGAGATAATCGAGGTATTGAATTTCCGCGATCGGGCGCAGCCCGCGCATCGCCATGCCGATCGCCTGTCCGGCAATGGTGGCTTCGCGGATGCCGGTGTCGAACACGCGGATCTCGCCGTATTTTTTCTGGAGCCCTTCGAGGCCCTGGTTCACGCCGCCGATGAATCCGGAATCTTCACCGAAGATGCAGACCTCCGGGTAACGCGACAGGATCGAATCGAAGTTGTCGCGGAGAATTTCGCGGCCGTCGTATTGCTTGTCTTCGGAATAGAGCGGCGCAACAGCTTTCACCTCGAGCGCGGTTCCGCTGTGCAGCGTCGAGCTGTAGCGGTTGAAATTCGCGATCGTATTCAGCTGCACCCATTCGATGAGCGCACGGCGGGCCGGCGTTTCTTCGCTACGCACGTAACGCAGCGCCATGCGGGCAGCCGAAAGCATATCGCGGCGCACGGCATCCGTTGTCGCTGCAAGATCGTTGCGGACTTTCGTGATGAACGCGCCGTTTTCGCTTTCCTGCACCAGCTGGTCGAGCAGGCCGAGGATTTCTTTCAGCTCGGTTTTCATCGGGGAAAGGAACGCTTCCCACGCTGCGCGACGCTCGTTTTTCACTTTCTCTTTCGCATCCGATTCGATCTTGTCGAGCTCTTCAGCGGTAGCGAGCCCTGCTGAAGAAATCCATTCGCGGAACTTGCGGATGCAGTCGAAATCCTGTTCCCACTGCAGGCGCTCTTTCGTTTTGTAACGCTCGTGCGAACCGGAAGTGGAATGGCCCTGCGGCTGGTTCACTTCTTCGACGTGTACAAGAACGGGAACGTGCTCTTCACGGCAGACTTTCGCCGCTTTCTCGTACGTATCCACGAGATGCGGGTAATCCCAGCCGCGCGTTTTGAAAATCTGGAAACCGGCATGGTCAGCGGTGCGCTGGAAACCGGAGAGCGCTTCGGAAATGCTTTCTTTCGTCGTCTGGTATTTCTTCGGAACGGAAATGCCGTAGCCGTCGTCCCACACCGAAACGAGCATCGGGATCTGCATCACCGAAGCCGCGTTCATGGTTTCCCAGAACAATCCTTCCGAAGTGGACGCATCGCCGATCGTGCCGAACGCAATTTCGTTGCCGGAATGAGAAAATTTCTGGAAAGTCGCCGACTGCAGCTCTTTGTTCTGGCGGTAATGTTTCGACGCCAGCGCAAGGCCGAGGAGTCGCGGCATCTGCGAGCCGGTCGGAGAAATATCGGAAGAGGAATTTTTGATTTTCGTGAGGTCTTTCCACGAGCCGTCCGGGTTGAGGCTGCGCGTGGCGAAGTGACCGTTCATCTGGCGCCCGGCGGAAGAAGGTTCCGCTTCCACATCAGTATGTGCGTACAGCTGGGCGAACCATTCACGAACGCTGAGGTTCTTCGTGGCGAACATGAACGTCTGGTCGCGGTAATAGCCGGAGCGGAAATCACCTTCGCGGAACGCTTTCGCCATAGCGACCTGCGCCACTTCTTTTCCGTCGCCGAAGATGCCGAATTTGGCTTTGCCGGTAAGTACTTCTTTTCGCCCGGTAAGACTCGCTTCACGGCTTTCGTTGACCAGCCGGTAATCTTCCAGTACAATGTTTTTGAATTCCTGCCACTTCTCTTTCGAGACGGCGGACTGCTTCTCCGCTACATTGCTCATAACAGTCGGGTATGTGTAAAACCTTTGTGTGTGTTGGGTTTCCGCTAAGGTAGGCTTTTTTGAGGGAAAAAAAGAGCCGGAAAACCCGCCGGAACCTGCTGCTGAGCGGAGTCAGTTTGACGGGTGCGTAAGGTCATCCGGCGGTTCCTGCGCTTGCGTGATTTTTGTCCCGTAAAATTCATGCGATGATGAAAGTGCTCTTCCTTGTGTTACTGCTCATCCACGCTGCAATTCATCTGTTGGGTTTCGTCAAATCCGTGCGGCCGGCGGCAGTGAAAATGCTGAAGCAACCGATCCCGAAAATCAGCGGGCTGCTGTGGCTGGCGACTGCCGCGTTGTTTTTGCTTTGTGCGATCTTGTTTTTGCTGCGGCTGGAGATGTGGTGGATCATTGCTGCCATGGCGCTGCTGCTTTCGCAGGTGCTGATCTTCCGCAGCCGGCGCGATGCAAAAGCCGGAACGCTGATCAACCTGCTGGTGCTGCTGGTGACGATCCCTGCTTTCGCCGCGTGGAATTTTACGCGCGAATATAAACAGGATGTCGCAGCAGGAATTCAGCAAACGCCTTCGCAGGAAGAACTGCTGACGGAAGCCGATCTCGCCAAACTTCCCGAGCCCGTGAAAAAATACCTGCGCTACACCGGCGCGGTCGGTCAGCCGAAAGTGAAAAATTTCAAAGTGACATTCACCGGCCGCATCCGCAGCAAAGCAAAACCCGGCGATTGGATGCCGTTTACTTCCGAGCAATACAATTTCGTGAATGCCTCGCAGCGTTTTTTCTTCATGAAAGCGACGATGAAACATTTACCGGTGAATGGCTATCACCGTTTCGAAAAAGGAAATGCGTTCATGGACATCCGCCTGCTTTCGCTGTTTCGCGTGCAGTATGAAACGGGAAAAGAAATGGGCGTCGCCGAAACCGTCACGTTCTTCAACGACATGTGCTGCATGGCGCCGGCCACGCTCATCGATCCGCGCATCCGCTGGGAAACGACGGACGACAGCTCCATCGTGAAAGCGATTTTTACCAATGGAAATATTTCCATTTCCGCAATGTTGTATTTCGACAGCGAAGGACGGCTCGTGAATTTTATTTCCGATGATCGTTACGCCGAGATGGAAAACGGAACGATGCAGCGACTGCGCTGGTCTACACCATTGACGCATTATCAAACGTTCGGCAATCATCGTCTCGCCGGTTCTGCAGATGCGGTGTATACTTATCCCGAAGGCGAATTCAGCTACGGCACATTCCGCGTAGCAGCGATCGATTACAACTGTGTTAAGTGAATTTACATTGGGGAATGCGATGTGGCGGAGATGCGCTATTTTCGGGAAAAATTTATCCATGAAGAACTATTTTGCGCTTTCACTCGCAGCATTCGCAGTTGTGTTTTCCTCCTGCGGCCCCAATGAAAAAACCGCTGAGACCGGTAACGAAAAAAAAGACAGCGCCGCAGTTTTTTATCTCGAAGACCTGCTGAACGTGCAGAGCGAAGCCGAGCTCAAAACGAAATTTCCGCAGAGCAAAGTGAGCTACGACACCATCTGGGGATCGGAAGGCATGTTCACGATGGGCTCGTATCTCGATAAAGGAACGCCCGATGAAGTACAGATCATGTGGGCCGATTCTGCCGGCCGTTCCGATGCCAGCTCCGTTGCGATCAATGCGTTGTACGAAGAGAATCCTTCGAAAATGTACAGCAACAAATGGCGTTCGAAGAGCGGTGTGAAGCTCGGCATGACTTCCTCGGAACTTGAAAAGCTGAACGGAAAGCCGTTTCTCTTTTCCGGTTTCGGATGGGATTATGGCGGCAGCGTCATCGACTGGCAGCACGGTGATCTCGATGAAAAATTCCTGGGCGTTACGCTCACCGAAGGCGACGGCAATCTCCTCAACGAAGCGGAAATGGATTCTGTGCTCGGCGACCGCGAATTAAAAAGTGATCGCGCGGAAGTCCGCAAGCTCGAGCCGAAGGTGGCGATGATCTCCGTCTTCCAGGGCGATTGAAGAAAATCAACAGACGGCTTGCAGCGTTAAGCCGATCTTCTGCACTATGAAAATGCCGGGTGTTCGCATCCGGCATTTTTTCTTTCTTCCGGTCGGGGAAAAGTTTCTACACGAAATGGAAAACTCACAATTTAATCCTAACAACTCCATCGGGTTTTAACACAAAGTGGAGCGATTGTTGTCTTCTTCTCATTCCATGGATAAAGAGTTTTCGGAGATGAAGGATTGGGAGAAATCGCATTTCCAGATATTTTGGGGAGAGATAGCGCCGGAAGAGCATTTACTGCAAGTGTACGAGAATGAAAAAGTTTTTCTTGATACGCTGGAGGGGTTTGCCGGCGATGGAATTCTGAAAGGCGAGCGGGTGATCGTGATTGCTTCCGCCCTTCACCTTTCGCAATTGAATGCACGTTTGCGTTACCAGAATTTTCGCGTGGATGAGCTGATCGGTAACGGAGGTTACGTGACGCTGAATGCGGAAGACTGCATGAGCAAGTTCATGGTCATGGATCATCCCAACGAAAAAAGATTCAATGATACCGTAGAGCCGCTGTTGTTCCCGCAAGGTGAAACGCGAAAAGTACGCGCCTTCGGAGAAATGGTTTCGCTGCTGCTGGCGAAGGGACAAAAAGAAGCGGTGATCGAAGTGGAGCAGCTTTGGCATAAGATGCAGGCCAAGCACCGTTTCTGCCTGTTCTGCGCGTATCCGAAAAAAGGTTTTGAAAAAGAATCACCCGCGATGTACGAACAAGTGTGCCGCTGCCATACGCGGCTCATCGACGGCGCCGCGCATTCCTCCACCGAGATTTTTCACAAGACCGCTTAGCCGTTATTCGAGTATCACTTTTCCGCGGCGAACGCCGGCTCCTTCGGTGAGCACCAGCAGGTAGCATCCGCCCGCAAAGCTTTTATCGCTTATCGTCGTCTGTGTTGTTCCTGCGGAAAGCTCCTGCGAGAACACCAGTTGTCCCTGCGCATTGTACATGGCGAGCGAGCCCGTCGAACGCAGCGCGGCAAACGAAACCGTCAGCGCTTCTCCATTCGTCGCAGGATTCGGAAATACGGCGAGACTGTTCTCTTCCTGCGTTTGTGTCGTATTCGTCGAGAGCGGCCCGCAATTCACGATCATGCTGTACGCATCCACTTTCCCGAAGCCCCAGGTGTAATCCGGCAAATTGCTTCCCGTGAATGCGTCCTGCTTCGCGCAATACATCACCGCGTTGCGCGCGCCCTGCCAGTCGCCGTTCGGATAGGCCTGCAGCCAGAGCGCCACGCTTCCCGCCACCACGGGAGACGAAGCCGAACTGCCGCCGCCCACCACGTGATAACCGCCCGTGCCTACTGCTTCCGGCGCGCCAGCAATAATGCCCGGCAACATCGCGAGCACGCCGCAGGAAATATCATTTGCACCCGGCGCAGCAATGTCCGGCTTCTGTCGTCCGTCGCGCGTGGGGCCGACGCTCGAGTTGTACATGATCGCGCCGGCAGTGACCGTCGTGTCCACCGTCCACGTGTTGTTGTAATTCAGCCAGGTGCTGCGGTTCACGTAATTCGCCACGGTGATCGTGCGGTTGGAACACTGGAAGCTGCTGCACATCGTGTACGTCGTGTCGGGCTGCTTGTAATAAACGATTTTCGGATACGCGCTGCTCGCCGGCAACGCTCCCCAATTGAAATCGAAGCTCCAGAGATGGAACAACCCTGCGCCGGTGAGCTGCAGGCTGTAATCGTATCCCGCTGCGGAATCCGGCGTGATGTACATCTCCATGCTGTAAGCGCCCGCCTGTATGGAAGCGTAACGCGCGATGATCGCCATGCGTTGCCCGAGTGCATTGCGCAGCGTGTCGTAGCTGAACGCGCTCAGGTTCGATTGAACGTTCGTGAACGGCGTGCGGCCTTTGTCGGTCCACGAACCGTCCTGCGTACAACCGATCGCGAATTTCGCCGCGTTGAAATTGTTTGTGTCGGCCCACATTTGCAAGTAGATTGCCGGGCCGCCGCTGGTGAACCAGGTGATGTTCGTGTCGGCAGAAAGCGGGTAGGAGAGGTGGATCGGCTCGTTGCCTGCATTGCCGACTGCGCACACGAACGAACGGCGCGGGATGTCGAGCAGGCTGTCGATCATCAGCGCCTGCAGGTCCATGCCGTCGTGCGAGCCGTAATAATCACCGACACTCGCATTGATGACGCAGGGACGATTGAGCGCCTGCGCTTGTGCGTAGATGAACGCGGCTGCATCGGCAACTGCGACCGGGCTGTTCACGCCGTAAAAATCGAGCGCCACCATGATGATGTCGGAATGCGGTGCGCCGCCGGAATAATCGCGTGCCGTCGTCGAGCGACCGTTGCCGGCAGCAATGCCCGTGACGTGCGTGCCGTGACCGTAGTATTGCAAATCGTTGTGCGTGCATTGCCCGGCGTTGATCTGCGCGCTGTCCCAGAGTGTGCCGTACAGCCACGGCGAAGGGCCGGTGCCGCTGGTGTCGCGCTGGTCCCAGAGATAGAGAATGCGCGTGTGGCCGAGCGAATCTTTAAAATCAGGGTGACTGAAATCGATGCCGGAATCGATCATGCCCATGATGACGTTGTCGCCTTTGTAAGCTTGCGAAAGCGGGGCAAGGCCGTTGTGCACGTCGTTGATGCGCGTCTGCACTTTCATCGTGTCGTTCAGCGGCTGCAAATGAACGGGCGCGTTGCCGATGCGGATCACGCCATTCTCCTGCGAAAAAGCGACGAGCTCGCCCGCGGGAAGCTGCACCGAGCAGATCGTGCCGCTGTTGTAGCGGAGAAAACCATGATGCGCTTTGGCGGCCGCGGCGATCTCGACAGGATTGCCTTCGACGAGGATGCCGATCGGTTGCGCGGGCGGCAGGTTTTTCGCTTTGGCGTACAGCGACAGCGGGATGTTCCAGCGTTCCTGTGAAAAGGCGTGGACGGAGACGAACAGCAGCAGGAAGAGCGGTAAAAATTTTTTCATGTGCAGCGGGATAGGCGGGGTGTTTGCGTTCCTTAAAGTTAGCAAAAACAGCGATGCGCATTATGCCGCGACACGAACGCTTTTACGATCTTTACGGCCTATGTTACGGAAGAAATTTTTGTTGTTCCTGCTGCTGCAGCTGTTCGTTTTCACTGTGAAAGCGCAGGACTCGCTGGCGTACGGCAACGGCTTTCGTTTCCGCGATGGCTTGTATTTCACCTTTCAGCAATTCCGTTCCAATCATCCGCTGCCGAAGTCGAAGATCGTTACCAACTACGATACGACGGCGCTCGATTTTTTCCGCAAGCTCGTCACGGCGAAAAGCATCACGTACATCGACAGCGCCGGCAAGCAGCAGGAGATCAATCCCGCGCGCCTCTGGGGATTCTGCGAGAACAACGCGGTCTACATCCGGTACAACGCCGACTTCAACCGCGTCGTGATCGTCGGCAGCATTTGCCATTTCACTTCCCTCTACACGACGTACATGTCGACCGGCCCCACCAATGCGGCAGGCACGATGTACGGCACGCCGGTCGAGAACATGCAGCAATACATGATCGACACACAAACCGGCGCAGTGCTCGACTACAACGTAGCGAACCTGGTGCTCCTGCTGCAGCGCGACAAAGAGCTGTATGCGGAATACATGGCGTTACGCAAAAGCAAACGGAAGAAATTGATGTTTTTGTATTTGCGGAAGTACAATGAACGGAATCCGTTGTATTTCCGGTTATGATATTTAATGAAATGTTTTAATTTCATTGGGTAAATTCAATTCCGGTGAAAAAAATGCTGCTTTTACTTTTTATTTTCCCGTTAAAGCTGCCTTCGCAAACCGGTAAGCTGCATTGAGGATTTCTTCCCGGCAACTGCCCTTTTTTCACGATATTTGCAGCCCTAAGATTTTTTTCCAACGATCAATACATCTCCCATGTCAGAAGGCAGACAGATTATTTTTTCGATGGTGAATGTTTCCAAAATTCACCCTCCGCAAAAACAGGTTCTCAAAGACATTTACCTCTCGTTCTATTACGGCGCCAAGATCGGTGTGATCGGTCTGAACGGTTCCGGTAAATCATCGCTGCTGCGCATCATCGCGGGCGTCGATAAAGATTACATCGGCGACGTGCATTTTTCGCCCGGCTATTCGATCGGTTTCCTCGAGCAGGAGCCGAAGCTCGACGAGTCGAAAACGGTGATGGACATCGT
>CAMLEF010000087.1 GCA_946478675.1 uncultured Flavobacteriales bacterium
TCTCCGTGTTCTTGTGCAGGTTGGAGACGGCGATACGCGAGGCGAGCAGCGCGTAGTCCGGGTGCTTGGTGGTGAGGGAGGCCGCCGTTTCCGCCGCGAGGTTATCGAGCTCGCTGGTGGTCACGCCGGGATAAATTCCCTGGATGACTTTCATGGCAACTTCGACCGGGCTGACATGGACCGGGTCGAGCGCATAACAGAGTTTCTGGATGCGTGCCGTGATCTTGTCGAATTTGATCGATTCTTTGCTGCCATCGCGTTTGATTACGTACATAGTTCAGCGCGTTTTATGGGTTGTTGGTAATGGGAGAACAGTTCGGTATTGATTTCTTTACACAGCTCCGCAATGATCGCGGGGTGCGCACATGCGTAATGTTGCTTAAAAGTCTTCGTCGAGGCTGAAAACGTTCTTGGTGTTGTCACCGGCTACTCCGGCTTTCTGGTATTCAGCAACGCGTTTTTCGAAGAAGTTGGTTTTGCCCTGCAGCGAGATCATTTCCATGAAGTCGAACGGGTTGGTGGCGTTGTACACTTTCTTGCAGCCAAGCGCTACGAGCAGGCGATCCGCCACGAACTCGATGTACTGGCACATCAGGTCGGAGTTCATACCGATGAGCTTCACCGGCAGCGCGTCCGTCACGAATTCTTTTTCGATGATCACGGCGTTGGTGATGATCTCGCGGACTTGTTCTTCGGGAAGTTTGCCGGTGAGCTGGCTGTACAGCAGGCAGGCGAAATCACAATGCAGGCCTTCGTCGCGGGAGATCAGCTCGTTGGAGAACGAGAGTCCCGGCATGAGGCCGCGTTTCTTCAGCCAGAAAATAGAGCAGAAGGAACCGGAGAAGAAAATGCCTTCCACTGCGGCAAACGCGATCAGTCGCTCGGCGAAGCTGCCGTTGCTGATCCAGCGCAGGGCCCACTGGGCTTTTTTGCCTACTGCGGGAACGGTGTCGATGGCGTGGAACAGCTTATCCTTCTCGGCCGGATCTTTAATATAGGTGTCGATCAGCAGCGAGTAGGTTTCGCTGTGGATGTTCTCCATCATGATCTGGAACCCATAGAAGCAACGGGCCTCCGGATACTGTACCTCGTTCATGAAATTGATGGCGAGGTTTTCGTTCACAATACCGTCGCTGGCGGCAAAGAAAGCCAGTACGTGCTTGATGAAGTGACGCTCGTCGTCGTTCAGCTTGTTCGCCCAGTCCTGCAGGTCAGCGGAAAGGTCAATTTCTTCGGCGGTCCAGAAGCTGGCTTCAGCTTTCTTATACATCTCCCAAATGTCGCGGTGCTTGATGGGGAAAAGAACAAATCGGTCTTTGTTCTCTAGCAGGATGGGCTCGGTTGCTTCAGCCATAAAAAACGCCTCCTCGGGAGATTATTTGGACTAGTTGGTTGATTGTGTGGTGCTTCTGGCGAAAAAAGCAGGCGGTGTGCCTGCTGTTTCCCTTTAAGATGTTCGCGATGAATCACTTATCTGTTGCGGCGTTCATCGCTATCACCGAAGACAAATTTTTACAAAAGCGCTCAATCAGTCAAGGCCAACGAACCCTTTTAGATTAACAATCGCCCGAAGTTTTAAACACAGTACCGCGAACGTTTTTGTTGATAACGGGTAATAACTGATCGCTTTTGCAGCAACGATGCGTGTTCCACGGCAAGTAGGTAAATTTTAATAAAAATCTGCGTTACCATCTTGCAGGATTCGGTTTTTTGACTGTGTTGAATTTCAAAAAAGCGACGCTTTGAAAGCCGCGCCGGCAAAGGGATGCAGGCGGTCGGTGGTTTTTGGGAGGAGGTTAATTTGTTGGAAGGAAAGCGGTTAAAGGGGATGTGCTCCGCTGCGCTATTTTTTGATGTGCTCCGCTTCGCTATGTGCTGATGCGCGCAAAAAAAAATCTTCCCGCAAACGAAAGTTTGGCAATGAAAGAAATGTGCTCCGCTTCGCTATGTGCTGATGGGATTCCGCTGCGCGATGTGCTGATTCGCGCGAAAATTCTTCACCCGCAAGGAGAGCAAATCCATAAGAGGGTGGGAGGAAAGCGCGCATCAGCACATCAGCATATCAGCGAGCAAAGCGAGCGAAGCACATAGCCCGCGCGGACCGCGCCGGGCGGAGCACATTACTTTTTCTTCCGAACGGTTGTTTTTTTGACGGCCGGCTTCGCCATCTCCTTCGACGCAGCATCCAGCGCATTCCACCATTCCTCGCCATACTTGCGCACCAGCGCGTCCTTGACGAAATGATGGACGGAAACCTGCAGCTTTTCCCCGCAGGCACAGGCCGGTTTGCAAATGTCCCAGGTCTCGTAATTCACCGCGTCGAACTTCTTGTATTTCGAAATGCGCACGGGATACAGGTGGCAGGACACCGGCTTGCGGAATTTTACTTTGCCGTCCTTCCAGGCTTTTTCAATTCCGCAGAAGGCGAAACCATTTTCAAAGATGGTGTAAGCGCATTCTTTATTGCCGTCGACCAGCGGCGTTACTTTATCACCGTCCGAATCCGTCAGCCACTTGCCCTGCGCTTCGATCGCGGCGATGCCTTTTTCATTGAGATACGGCTTCACCTTCGGATAGATCTTTTCCAGGATCTCCGTCTCCTCGTCTTCCAGCGGCGCACCCGAATCGCCATGCACGCAACAGGCGCCTTTGCACGCGTTCAGGTCGCACACGAACTTCTTCTCCACGACATCGTCAGAGATCAGGGTATTGCCGATTTCGATCATGGTGCAAAGATAGTGATTGGGGTGCGGGTTGCGGGGTTCGGGGTGCGCAGGGGGAGTAAAATGGGGAGTTATTTGTGGCAGGAAAAGCGCTCGTCAATTGGGAAGTGGGTTGGTTAGGTTGGATGGTTGGTTAGGTTGGTTAGGTTGGATGGTAAGTTCTCTTTAACCAACTCAACCAACCATCCAACCTAACCAACAACTCCTTCCCATCCGAAGCATAACTCCTCCTGTTCCCCGCACTTCCCATCCCAATTCCCCGCACTCCGTACCCCGCAACTCTTTTACTACTTTTGACCCCGCCCCAAAAGCACTATGCGAAAACCACTACACCGTTTCGCTGCTCTGGGGACGCTTCTCTTCTCCCTTTCTTCCGCAGCACAAACCGACTCCACCGAAAAATGGAGCTGGCATTTCCAATTCACCGGCATCCTGCAGGGACATGCTGCATTCGATGCGCCGTACGCGGGACAGAACAGCCTCGACAGCGCTTCCGAAAAAGCATTTTCCGTAACGTCGACATTCTATCTCGGGCGACGGCTGTGGCGCAACGGCGAGCTGTATTTCAACCCGGAAATTGCCGGTGGAAAAGGCATCAGCAGCGCGCTTGGTATTGCCGGGTTTACCAATGGCGAATGCTTTCGCATCGGGGATCCGTCGCCGGCGATTTATCTCGCGCGATTATTCCTGCGGCAGCATTTCGCGATCGGCGATGAAAAGGACTGGCAGGAACCCGGCGGCAATCGTCTCGGAGGCTGGATCCCGCGGCAGCGCGTCACGCTCACGGCGGGAAAATTTTCTATCGACGACGTGTTCGATGCGAACAGCTACAGCCACGATCCGCGCACGCAATTCATGAACTGGTCGCTGATGAGCGATGGCGCGTGGGATTATCCTGCGAATACGCGCGGCTACACCTGGGGCTTCATCGCGGAATACGTGCGGCCGGGCTGGGCGGCGCGCCTCTCCGGAACGATGCTGCCGAAAGCGGCGAACGGCGGAGTTTTTGATCAGCAGATCGACAAGGCGCACGGCGAATCGCTGGAGCTGGAACACAACTGGGGAAACGACGAGCAGCACAAAGGCGTGGTGCGCGTGCTGGCGTTCCGCAATCTTTCGCGCGCTGCAAATTATCATGACGTCGTGCAGGCGTTTTACAACGGAACCGATTCTTCGCTCAACGTGAATACGCGCACGACTTACGGCGGAAAGAAATACGGTTTCGGCATCAACGCAGAGCAGGCGCTCGGGGAACACCTCGGCGTTTTTGCGCGTGCCGGCTGGAACGACGGCCACACCGCCACGTGGGTATTCACCGAGATCGATGAGAATGCGCAGGCCGGCGTGCAGCTCGACGGCGGCTGGTGGAAACGCAAGGAAGATGTTTTCGGCGCTGCGATTTCCGTCAACGGCATTTCAAAAGATCACCGCGAATTTCTCGATGCCGGCGGTTACGGCTTCATCATCGGCGACGGCAAGCTGCCGCATTACGGAGAAGAAGAAATTTTCGAAACGTATTACGCCGCTCAGCTCGCAGGAAATTTGTGGCTGAGCGCCGATTACCAGTTTGTGGATCATCCGGCGTACAATAAGGATCGTGGCCCGGTGAAGGTGTGGGCAGTACGGGCGCATGTCGCATTCTGATGGAGGGTTGGTTGGGTTGAATGGGTTGGTTAAGTTGGTTAGGTTTATTTGTCGTCTTCCTTAACCAACTCAACCAACCGAACCAACTCTTCAACTTTTTTCCTCCGCATCGAAGTAGTTATTGCTGCGGATATTCTTCCGGTGCGTAGCGGTTATCTACCGGCGCATTGCTAATGTAAGCTGAAATGCCGAACTGCGCCTGGAAGAGCCACGCCCGCAGTGAAGCGTTTTGCCAGACGTAGCTTCCGTCGTAATTGCCGATCACTTTTAGCGGGTAGAGGTATTGTCCGTTCAGCGTACAGTCGAACGAAAGAAACGGGATCGGTTTCCAGCGCACGCCCGTCTGCACGCAAACACCGCTGCCGCGAAAAAATTTCGCCGACGTCCACGTGTAATAGGCGCGCAGCCCTCCCCAGGTTTCCCAATGCGGACGTTTCACAAAAGTGTAATTGACGCCTGCGCCGATCGCGCGCATTTTCATCTCCCATGCGAGCGGTTCTGAGCCGTAAAAAGTCGAGTCGGGTGCGGTGACGTGCTGGTAATGCGAATGAATTCCGCTGAGCGAAAGACGTTGCGCGAACGCCATTCCCACCAGCTCGAAACGTTGCTTTTTCCCAAAGAGCGCCGCAAATTCCAGCGTGTACGTCGGTGAAATTTTATGGATCGACGCCGAATCGTGAGAGCCGGTAGCCGGGAAAAAGGAAACGCCACTGGTTTCCAGCGGAACGATCTCCCGGAAAATCCCGGGCCCGATGCTGCCGCTCAGTCGCGCAACAGGCAACGTGTCCTGCGCACGCAGCAAAGTCGCGGTGAAAATAAACAGTGAGAAAACAAAAAGGCGCATCGTGATACTGTCGTGGCTTCTGCCGGAAAGTTGCCCAACAAGTTGCAAAAAATTAATCACTGCAATTTCCGGATGGAAACACCATCCACGTACATCACGGCGTTGTTGCCTGTGTTTTTTTCATACACGAATCCCGATCACGCAAACGTCATCCACCTGCTCGCGGTTGCCGCGCCATTCGGAAAACATCTTGTTCAGTCGCGCCAGCTGTTCGTCGGGCTCCAGGTTCGCGTGCACGGAAATCCATTTGCGGAAATTTTTCACCTGGAATTTTTTGCCTTCGTCGCCGCCGAACTGATCGGCAAAACCGTCGGAGAAAAGGTAGATCGTTTTGCCATCTCCGTTGAACGCATGCGTAGTGAACGGCAATTTCAATTCGCTTTTCCCGACCGGCTGGCGATCGCCTTTGATCTCTGAAAGCCCTTCGCTGCCTGCGATCCAGAGCGGGCGGTTCGCGCCGGCCCACTGCACGTTCTTCGAAACGGTGTCGATCACTGCGAGTGAAATGTCCATGCCGTCGCTGACGGTGTTGCCGCCGCGCGCAAACGTTTCGAGCACGATGTCGGTGACGGCGTCGAGGATTTTCCCGGGATCGGTCAGCTTCAGCTCGAGCACGGCTTTGTTCAGCGCATTCGAGCACACGACGCTCACCAGCGCGCCGGGAACGCCATGCCCCGTGCAATCCGCAGCAGCGATGAAGATGCGCTCGCCGATCTTTTCGAACCAGTAGAAGTCGCCGGCGACAATATCTTTCGGCTCGTAGTAAATGAAGCTCGACGGCAGCGACGCACGGATGCGCGCGGGCTCGGGAAGGATCGCCTGCTGCAGGCGTTTCGCGTACGTGATCGAATCGTGTACCTCGCGGTTTTTTTCTTCGAGCAACGTTTTCTGCAGCTCGACTTCCGACTTCTGCTGCTCAATGACTTTGTTCGCCTGCCGTTTGTTGCGGTATGCATTGAACGCTACAATGAGCAGCACGAGCAGCAGCAATCCGCCGATGGAAGCGGCGCCGGTGATGATGCGTTGCCGCGCGAGCTCTTCTTCTTTGTGTTTTTTCTCCGTAGTGATCTTCGCTTCGCGCTGCGCCTGTTCCGCTTTCAACTCCTGCTCGCGCGCTTTGTATTCGACGGCCGCCATCTTGCGCACCTGCTCGTTGCCTTTCAGGCTATCCTGCCCGACACGGAACGCTTCGAGCATTGCCAGCGCTTCATGATCGTTGCCCAATCTTTTATTCACGAGATAAAGCAGCTCATAGCTGGACGTGATGTTCGCTTCTGTCGCCGAACGCTTCGCCACTTCGAGCGATTCTTCTCCGCGCTTTTTCGCCAGCGCAAGATTTCCGCGATCGAGCTCTACCATCGCTTCGACGCGCATCGCATCGGAGAGCAGGTTATCCTCGCCGAGCTCATTCCCGTAAGCGATCGCTTTTTCGGCGTACGCATAAGCGGAATCCATGTTGCCGAGGTCATGAAAAATATCGGCCATGGACGTGCACGCATACCCGAGCCGCTGCGTCTCGCCGATGGAGGAGGAAACTTCCATGCCTTTGCGGTAATAATAAAGCGCAGAGTCCAGCTGCTTTTTGATGCGGTAAATTTCGCCGCGGTTGCAGAGCGCATACGCCAGCGAAGAAGGATCTTTGATCGCGGTGAACGCCTGCAGCGCTTCGGTGTTGGCGGCAAACGATTTGACGAGATCGCCCTGGCTCCAGTATACCTGCGTCACCACATTCTGAACGACACCGATGCGGCGGTTCTCGTGATTTTTTTTCGCGTACGCGACGGCTTCGTTATAGCAATCGAGCGCTTTCGGCAATTCGCCGCGGAAACGGTATTCGTCGCCGAGCGTAGAAAGAATGAACGCTGCTCTTGAAAGGTCGTTCGCCGCGCGCGCCGCCACCAGCCCGCGTTCCAGCGCCTTCATGGCTTTTTCAGGTTCGCTGTGCTTGCGGTAAACCTGCGCCATGCTCGCCAGTGTAAATGCGATACGCGCCGAATCACCGCAGCTGCGCGCCACGATGATCGCTTTTTCATAATGCGCCAGCGCCACCGAATCCAGGTTGCTGAAGCGGTAAACATCTCCCGCGAGACTCAGCGACTGCGCTTCCAGGAAAGGCCATTTCGAGTCTTCTGCAATCTTCGCGCAGGAATCGAGCAACCGTTGCGCTTCCGGGATGCGATACGTCATGCGGTAGCAATCACCTTTCCAGATCGTCGCGCGTAAAGCGGTTTGCGCATCGTTCAATTTCCGTGCTGCTGTCACCGACTGGTCGAGGAAATACAAGGCGGTATCATATTGCTGTGTGCGGTGAGCGGCAATACCGCGTGCGCACCAGGCATGCGCCATCCCGGAGCTGTTGCCGGATTTCTGGCTCAGCGCAAATGTTTCGTCTGCGAGCAGCACTGCTGCTTTTCCGAAATAAAATTCCGTGAATGCGCTCAGCTCCGCGATGGCTGCAGAATCATTGGGCGCAACGAGCAGCTGTTCCCGTACTTGTCGCGCGCGCACCGGCATCGTCGATGTATCCTGCAAGATGCTGTCGACAAACGGGCTGTATTTCACCGTCGTGCCGGAAGGACGCGTACAAGAAAAAAGAAGCAATAAGATCAGCGGAAAAAGCGCAGCGGTTCGTTTCATGGCAGGCATAGGACGGGCAAGACGCCCCAAAGTTACCGCAATCGCCACGGGAAAAGCCAGCGAAAAATGACTTGTTGTGCTGTTAAACAATCCGCAATCGCAATGCCGGTCTTTTAAGCGATACGAACGCCCACCACACAAACATCGTCGATCTGCTCCAGCGGGCCTTTCCATTCGTCAAACGCCAGCGTCATCGCTTTCTTCTGCTCTTCGATGGAAAGCGGCGCATTTTTCAGCAGCAGCTCCTGCAGTTGACGGTACTTGAATTTTTTCCCGTAAGGCCCGCCGAACTGGTCTGCGAAGCCGTCGGTGAAGAGGAACAGCAGATCGCCCGGCGCTACGGTAGTCGTCTTCGTTTCGAACGGGCGACGTTCCTGGAACATGCCGACCGGTTGTTTGTTCGGCCGCAGCTCGGTGATTTCCGAAGCGCCGCTGCGAATGATCCAGAGCGGGTTGTTGGCGCCGGCCCAAAGGATCGTTTGTGTTTGCCGGTCGTAATGCACGAGGGAAATGTCCATGCCGTCCTGCACGCCGTTACCGCTTTTTTCAAATGTCTCGATCACTAATTCCGATACGCGGTCGAGAATTTTCCCGGGATCGGTGAGGCGGAATTCTTTCACCGCGCGGTCGAGCGCATTCGAGCACACGACGCTGACGAGCGCGCCCGGTACGCCGTGCCCTGTGCAATCTGCGACGGCAAACAACAGCGCGCCCGGCTGCAAACCGTTTTCCATCCAGAAAAAATCGCCGGCCACCAGGTCCTTCGGGCGATAGAAGAGAAAACTTTCCGGCAATTGTTTTTGCCATTGCTTCCACGGCGGCAGGATCGCTTCCTGCAACCGCTGCGCATACGTGATGGAATCGAGGATCTCGCGGTTCTTGAATTCGACTTCCTGCTTTTGCTGCGTGATGACGCGGTTCTTCGTTTCCAGCTCGGAATTCGAACGCTGCTTCAGGCGGAAGCCGCGATACAGCACGAATGCCAGCGCGAGCATCAGCAAAAATCCCGTGATGCCGGCGGCGGTGTAAACTTTTTGCTGCTGAATTTCTTCGCGGTGCTTCACGTCCTTCAGCTCATCTTCTTTCGCCACGCGAAGGCTGTCGCTCAGCTTGCGCTTTTCGTAATCATACTGGATCTGCTTGCGCGCGATCTCTTTCGATTTGGCGACGCTGCCGAGCGAATCGCTGAGAACGGAAGCGCGCTTGTAATAGAGGAACGCTTTCTGAAAATCTTTTTTCTGTTCGTAAGCATCCGCCAGGCAGCTGCACGACGATTGCTCGATATCGGGAAACTCGAGCGATTCCGCCATCTCCAGCGCTTTGTTGCAATAGGCGAGCGCCTTGTCGTAATTCCCGCGATGATTTTCGAAGGAGCCCATCCCGTAATACGAAGAAGCGATGCCGCCCTCATCGTGCGATTTCTCGCGGATGTCGAGCGCCAGCGCGTAGTAATATTGCGCACTGTCGCTGTCGCCCATGCGTTCGCAGATCAGGCCGAGGTTCGCCAATGCATTGCCGAGCGATTTCGTGTCGCCCGCTTCATCGGCGTAGTGCGCGCTTTTCTGCACGAATTCTTTGCCTTTCACGTAATCTTTTTTCCAGACATAATAGCCGCCGATCTTGCTGTATGCATCGGCCATGCCGCGAACGTCTTTCAGCGAATCCCGCAGGTGCAGCGCCGTGTAATAGCAGGAAAGGCTCTTCTCGCGATCGCCCATGTCTTCGTAGATCATGCCGATGTTACTGTACGCCGCTGCTACGCCGGACGCATCGCCGAGGGAATCTTTCAGGTGCAGGCTGCGCTGGTAATAATCGAGCGACTGCGAATAATCACCGTGCTTATAATACACGATGCCGATGTTGTTCAGCGTGACCGCTTGCCCGCGCGCATCTTTGATCACCAGTCGCAGCCGCAGCGCTTCGGAATAATTCGCCAGCGCCGAATCGGTGTTTCCCATGTTGAGCCAGGCCACGCCGATCGTATTGTAAGCGTTCGATTCGTAGCGCACGTTTTTCTTCTGGCGCGCCATCGTTTTTTCAAGATTCGCCAGCTTTATCGCGGAATCGGGATGCACGAACACCTGGCTCCACGAAAGCGTATGGATCGCTTTCAGGCGGTTGGTGTCGGCCGTTGCGGGATTATTGAAAACACGGAGCAGGGAATCTCCGTTTACTTTTTTCTGCGCAAGAATGGGGCATACGGATCCCGCGAGAAAAAACAGCAGCACGAAAGTCAGTCGGGTCATAAGAGGGGGAAGGGTCCCGACAAGTTACATATTTTCAGCCGGGAAGCGTGGCAGTAAACGTGGTGCCTTCCTTGTTGCTGCGGAACGTAAGCGTGCCGCCCATGAGCTCGACGTAGCGGTTCACGATGTGCAGCCCGAGTCCGGTGCCCTGGATGTTGCGGGCATTCTTCGCGCGGAAATATTACTCGAACAGCAGCGGCTGCTCTTCTGCGGGAATGCCGATGCCGTGATCGGTGACGCTGATCGTGACGGTGTCGTTTTCCTTTCGCGCGTCGACGCTGATGCCGGAATCGGAATATTTGATGGCGTTCGACAGCAGGTTCAGCAGCACGTTGCGCAGGATCTGCCCGTCGAGGAACGTTTCTTCGGGGCCTGAATAGCTGAACGTGATCTGCTGGTTGGCTTTCGTGATGTCGCTGACTTCTTCGACGAGGCCCGCCACAAATTCGCGCAGGTTGAATGAAGATGGATTGACGCTGATTTTTCCCTGCTCCAGCTTGTCGAGCGAGAGGAATTCGTCGAGGATCGAAGTGAGGTTTTTTACTGCGGAACGGATGCGCTCGACGTGCTTGTCTTTTTTCTGCTCGAGGTCCGGGCCATTGTAATGATCGATCAGCGCAATGCTGGAGAGGATCGTGCTGAGCGGCGTGCGGAATTCGTGCGAGGCCATCGACAGGAAGCGTGTTTTCAGTACGTTCATTTCCCGTTCACGCTCGAGCGCCGCAATCACTTCTGCGGTTCGGTCTTTCACGCGTTGTTCCAATTCTTCGTTCAGCCGGCGCAGCTCGTCGGACATGTTCTTCTCATTCGATATGTCGTAGGAAAGGATCAGCACGCCCTGCCTGATCCCGTACAGGCGAACGTCGAAATATCCTTTGCTGCCGTCGGGGAAATTGAATTCGTTCAGCATGCGCAAAGCCAGCCGCTCTTTCATGCACCGCCCGATCTTTTCAAACAGCTCCGTCTGCTCGATGCCGGGATATTTCTCCATCATCGTATGGCCGAGCAGCGCTTCGCGGGAATACAGGCTTTGCCTTACCACCGCGTCGTTCACGTACTTGTAGCGCCAATCCCGGTCAATGACCTGGATGCCTTCCATCATATTGTCGAAAACACTGAAGTCGTCGGTTTGCATGGGCGTATTTTTTTAATGGGGGGCGCAGGTAAGCGGCAAAGATAAAAGGGAAAATCCGCAGATTGACGCGCACCGATTATCTTTGCAGCCTATGGCCAACCAGGACGATATTTTTGCTAAAGTCATTTCCCATTCGAAGGAATACGGCTTCATTTTCCAGTCGAGCGAGATTTATGAAAACGGTCTCAGCGCAGTGTACGATTACGGACAGAACGGCGCAGAGCTGAAGAAGAACATCCGCGACTACTGGTGGAAGTCGATGGTGCAGCTGAACGAGAACATCGTCGGCATCGACGCGGCGATCTTCATGCACCCGACCACCTGGAAAGCATCCGGCCACGTCGACGCATTCAACGATCCGCTGATCGACAACAAAGATTCCAAGAAACGTTACCGCGCCGACGTGCTCATCGAAGACGCGATGGCGAAGATCGAAGACAAGATCAAAAAGGAAGTCGACAAAGCGGCGAAGCGTTTCGAAAACTTCGATGAGAAAATGTTCCGTGCGACGAACGCTCGTGTGCTCGATTACCAGAAGAAGATCGATGAGACGAACGAGCGTTTCAAAAAAGCGCTCGAAGCGAATGACATGACGGAGCTCCGCCAGATCATCGTCGACCTCGAGATCGTTTGCCCGATTTCCGGTTCGCGCAACTGGACGGAAGTGCGGCAGTTCAACCTCATGTTCTCCACGCAGCTCGGTTCTGTTGCCGAAGAAGCGAGCACGATCTATCTCCGCCCGGAAACGGCGCAGGGCATTTTCGTGAACTTCCTCAACGTGCAGAAAACGGGCCGCATGAAAATTCCGTTCGGCATCGCGCAAACCGGCAAAGCGTTCCGCAATGAGATCGTGGCGCGACAGTTCATCTTCCGCATGCGCGAGTTCGAGCAGATGGAAATGCAGTTCTTCGTTCGTCCCGGCACCGAAGGCGAATGGTACGAGAAGTGGAAAGCTGCGCGCATCAACTGGCACAAAGCGATCGGTTTCCCGGAATCGAAATACCGTTTTCACGATCACCTCAAGCTCGCGCATTATGCGAAAGCCGCCTGCGATATCGAATTCGAATTCCCGTTCGGCTTCAAGGAGCTGGAAGGCATTCACTCACGCAGCGATTTCGATCTGAAGCAGCACGAACAATTCTCCGGCAAGAAGCTGCAGTATTTTGATCCGGAGCTCAGCGAAAGCTACGTGCCGTACGTCGTGGAAACGTCGATCGGTCTCGACCGCATGTTCCTCGCGACGCTTTCGACGGCGTACAAAGAAGAGAAGCTCGAAGACGGATCGGAGCGCGTGGTGCTCAACCTGCCGCCGTTCCTCGCGCCGGTAAAAGCTGCGGTGCTGCCGCTGGTGAATAAAGACGGCCTGCCGGAAAAAGCCGAAGAGATCATGAACCTGCTGAAGTTCGATCACATCGTTACTTCGGAAGAAAAAGATTCCATCGGCAAACGCTACCGCCGCCAGGACGCGATCGGAACGCCGTACTGCATCACCGTCGATCACCAGACGCTCGAAGATAATACGGTCACCATCCGCGAGCGCGACACGATGAAGCAGGAACGCGTCGGCATCGACAAGATCGCTGCGATCATTGACGATCGTGTGAATGTGAAGAATGTGCTGCGAAAGCTGTAGTCATTTTCCATTTCTGCGATCCGGGAGGAGATGGCCCGCCAACATTTTTCCGACGACATCGCCAGGAAACCATAACTTTCCCACATGAATGAAAATGTGTTTTGGATCATCTGCTTCGGAGGCGTGCTTGTTGCGATCATTTTCCTCATCGTGCTCGCGAATTGGCTAACGGCACGCGCCAACCAGCGCCGCGCTGATAAGATGATGAAGGATAGGAAAAATGGGAAATACAACCCGGATAAAAAATATTTCGGCAACCAGGGCAACTGGGAACCCGGCGAAGGTGCATCGGACGGCACGGACTGGAATACGTACAATCGCCATTAGCAACAGGAATAAATAAAAGCAGACCTCGAAGGTTTTCCGAAACCTTCGAGGTCTGCTTCTTTTTTAAGCTTTCGAATTCTAATTATCAATCAGCCGCAGCTGCTTCATCAGGAAAGTCGCGGTGCGGTTCTTCACAATTCCTTTTTCAATCTTGTACGGGAAGTACAGGTTGTTCCCTTCGATGATTCCTTCGAAACGATAATTCTCTGTGATCACCGGCAGCTCTTCGTGCATCTCGCAAAGCTTGAGATCGTGCGTGGCGAAAATGATCAGCGCATTATGACGGATCAGCTTTTTGATGAATTCGTAAGCGCCGTGGTATTTGTCGGCGGAGTTGGTGCCGCGGAGAATTTCGTCGAGCAGCACTAAGCAGCGCGTTCCTTTTTCCAATTCGTCGAGTACGCTGCGGAGCTTGAGCAGCTCGGCGTAGAACAGCGA
>CAMLEF010000088.1 GCA_946478675.1 uncultured Flavobacteriales bacterium
CCGCTTCACGCTCCATTTTCGGAACGCAATGATACTGGAACATCGCGTTCAGCGTATACTGCGTCACGTCGACGATGTACGGTTTCGCATCTGCAGGCACGTCGTACTTCTGCTTGATGTCGAACTCCGCGCTCAGCTCCGACACCTGGATCTGGTTGTATTGCTGCACCCGCTGGATCTCCTGCTGCTTGTAGCTGTACGGTTTTTTCAGGTCGCCGTCCGCAGCGCCGCCGTATGCCGCCGGTGCGGTCGAGTTCGCGAGGTTCTGCTGTGAAAGCGATTGCGGCGCTGCGCCATAATCCTGCGCGGGCTGGTTGTTGTAATAATAGTTCTGGTTGTAATTGCTGTAGCTGTTGTCGAAATTCAGCGGCCACATCGTGAGCTGCGGAGCGGTTGCGCTTTGCATCGGGTTCGACGTCGACAATTTCAGCGTCACGTTTTTCCAGTCGACGTTCGTATTGTTGAACACCTTCGCGCGGTACTTCAGGTCGATCGGCTTGCCGACATCTTCTGCAATCAAATCATAGCTCGGCGCCCAGCCGCAATCGCTCACGACGTAACCCAATGCTACCGTCGATTCCACTTTGATCGCGCCCGTAACAGAAAGCAGCACGGTGATCTCGCCCATCGGGGGTGACGTGCGCGCGTTCGCATCGTTCGCCGCCAGCGAAAGACGGGTGACGAGCTCCTGCTGATCGGCTTCTTTGCGACGCAGCTTCACCAGCTCGGTGTTGATCTCCGACATGCGCTGGTAATAGAAATCAGCGTTTGCTTTCAGGTCGGCCGGCGCAACACCTTTATCGTTTCCGCCGATGCTGCGGTTGGCGTCGAGCAGCTGGCGTTCGCCTTCGTAAGCGCTGATCTGTCCCTGCGTGATGGCGAGCGCATCGCTCATCATCGTCAGCGAATCATTGAGCTGCTTCGCGCGCGCGTCGTTTTTCTTTTGTCCGAAAAGATAATCGACGCGGTTGCTGATGGCGAGCACGGAGACGTCGCCGGTAGCGGTGAACTGGATGCTTTTCGGAATGAGCTTCGAAGAAAGCCCGATGAAATGCAGCTCGTTTCTTCCGGGAAGCAGCGTAACGTTTTTCGAATGTTCGACCTGTGCGCCGTTCAGGTAAACAGTTACAGAAGTGATTGGCGCTTCGATCTTTTGCTCGTTGTCGCCGGCCATCAATGCGAATGGCAGGCAGAAGGAGACAGCGAGGAGGCGGAAACTTTTTTTCATGTGTCTGGTTATTGAGGTAATAATAATGGGATGCGTGAAGAATGGAATTTGCATAAAAAAACCCTGTCCTTTTTTGCCGGGACAGGGTTGTGTAAGATCATTGCCGAAGGCTTAGTGGTTTTCGTCTTTCTTCTCGGCGTCGGCTTTTTTGTTGTCGCCGCCGGTGGAATCCTTGCCTTCTTTCATCGGCTCCTCTTTGATATACACCTGCGAGAAGTCGAGGTAACGCATCGGGTTCGTGTAGAAATTCTTGACGCGGTATTGCGTGAGGCGATAGTTTTCATCGTACCAGAGAATGATCGACGGAGCGTCGGCCATCATCAGCTGTTCCGCCTGCAGGAAATACTTGTTCGCTTCTTCCTGCGTACGCGCGGTGCGGCCGGCATCGAAGAGTTTGTCGAATTCCGGGTTGCGGTAGCGGGTCGTGTTCGGGAACGAAGGCTGTGAAGCGCTGTCCGGAACACTCGCGCCGTAATACAGCGAGAGGAACGTTTCAGCAGACGGATAGTCGGCTACCCATGCCGAGCGGTACATGTCGGCGCGTGCAAAACGTTCGTCGTTCAGCTTCTGCTGGAAAGAAACGTTCGCGATCTCGAGGTTGACGCCGAGAACTTCCTGGAGCTCGGTGCGGATCTCGTCGGCAACGAGCGTGTTGCGCATACCGCCGCTGTTGAGCACGAGCTTCACGCTCGGGAATTCTTTGCCGCTCGGATGACCGATGGTTTTGTAGCCGGCTTCGGCCAGCAGCTTTCTCGCCATTTCGCGATCGGCGGCTTTCTGCTCTTTCGTTTTCTCTTCAGAATCGGCGATCGTTTCGTAGCCTTTCACTTCGCTGGCTTTGTAGCCGGGCAGGGCAGGCGGGCAGATGCCGTTGATGCCGGGACCGAACGCTTCACCTGCGAGAACGTTCTCGACAATATAATTGCGGTCGATCGCATAGCAGAACGCTTTACGCACGCGCACGTCGTTGAACGGAGGACGCGTCGTATTGAAGTTGTACATCTGCGTCACGAATTCCGACGAGTGGTCGAGCAGGAATTTCGGCGGCTTCTGTTCGAAATCGTTGATCACCTGCGGCACGAATGTCTTGACGGCTTCCGCGCTCAGGCCCCACACGAAATCGAGCTTGCCCTGCTGGAAGAGATCGAGCTCCGCCTGCTTGTTGTCGACGTAAGAGATCTTGATCGAATCGAGGAACGGCAGCTGGTTGCCCAGCGTATCGACGCCATAATAATTGTCGTTGCGGACGAGGATGAGGTTGCTCGTGTCGCCGGCAATGCTCGCCAGTTTGAAGGGGCCGGTACCGACGTGCATCTTGTCGCCGTATTTTTCCACCGCTTCTTTCGGAACGATGCTCGCAGCGGAATTCGCGAGAATATAAAGGAAGGAGATGCTCGGCTTTTCGAGCTTCACCTGAACGGTCTGCGCGTCGACGACTTTCACGCCTTCGAGCGAGCCGGCTGCGGCATTGGTGCCTGCGTTATAAAATGCGTTGGCGCCAACGACATGATCTTTGAACGTAGAGCTGAAGTTGACGTTGCGACCGTCGTTGCGGCAGAGCAGCTCGAACGAATACTTGACGTCGTCGGCAGTCACCTGGCGGCCTTTTCCGCCGGAGAAGCATTCGTCGTCATGGAACATGACGTTCTTGCGCAGGTGGAACGTATACGTCGTTCCCGTTTCGTCGATCTCCCATTTTTCAGCAATGCTCGGGATCACGCCGAGCTTGTTCGGGTTCGGATCGAACTTCACGAGTCCTTCGTAGATCTGGGTAGCGACGTGGTTGGAGATCGCGTCTGTGATTGCGGTCGGGAAAAGAGACTGGAACTTATCGGTTTCGTTGAAACGGAGCGTACCGCCGTAGAGACGGCCGCCTTTACCTTCTTTATGTGTGTTGCCGCTGCCCTGGTCATTGCTGCAGGAGCCTAAAAATAAAGCGAGAGGGAGAAACAGCAGGTATTTTCGCATACGAGGAAGAATAATAACGGGTTTATCGCCTGGTTTATCGGGCGAAGATACAAATTCGTCGTTTGCAAGAATAGTGGTTTTCACCCAAACGGTCAAGGGGCGGAAATCGCAGGGACAATCTGTAGAAAATAGTCCTTACAACTGCCTGTTGCACATGAAGTTTCCGGCTCCTGTTTTTTTCGCCCGACGAAGCCGCGACGGGGTTTGTCGAAAATTATTGCAGTTTTATTTTGATTTTCAGCCATAAGGTTCTAATATTGCCCGTCAAATTTGGAGGTGCTCCCCCCTGCAATGCGCACTCGCAAGATGAAAAACAGATTACTTTTACTGGCCGTTTTCGCTTTCCTCTTTGTGTTGAAGGGTGCCAGCCAGTCTATGATCCTGCTGGAAGGAACTTACCAGGGCAAAAACGTCTACGTACAGAATCCTTTCCGCAGCAATGGTGTCGGTTTCTGTGTATATGAAGTCCGTGTAAATGACCAGGTAACCACCGACGAAATCGGCTCCAGCGCATTCGAGATCGACCTCCGCAATTTCAACCTCAAAGTCGGCGACCCGGTTACCATCAAGATCTTCCACAACGACGACTGCAAACCGAAAGTCCTCAACCCCGAAGTCCTCAAGCCGAAATCCACCTTCGTTACCACCAGCATTACCGTCGATTGCAAAGAGCAGATGCTCAAATGGACGACCACCGGTGAACAAGGCAAGCTTACTTATATTATCGAACAGTTCCGCTGGAACAAATGGGTGAAAGTCGGTGAAGTAGACGGTACCGGCACCGCAGGCCCGAACAACTACAGCTTCGCAGTCGTGACCCACTCCGGTGAAAACCAGTTCCGCGTCAAGCAGGTCGACTACTCCGGACAGGCGCGCACGTCACCGACCGCACGCTGCACCTCCGACAAGCCCCCGATCAAATTCGCTCCTGTAAAAGCCCGCACCGAAATCACCTTCGAAGGCGGTGAGACGCTTTGGGAAATTTACGACCAGTATGGCACGATCGTGAAGAAAGGCTTCGGCAGCAAGATCGACGTTTCCGGTCTCGCGAAAGGCGGTTACTTCCTCAACTACGACAACACGACCGCGGAGTTCTTCAAGCTCTAAGGGAAACCAACATCATACGATCCCGTCATGGCCCGGCCGCGACGGGATTTTTTTTAAAACGACAGTCATGAAAAAGATCGAGCACCTCGGCATCGCCGTCAAGAATCTCCAGCAATCGAACGAGCTTTTTTCAAAGCTGCTCGGCACTGTGCCGTACAAAAGCGAAGCCGTCGAGAGTGAAGGCGTCACCACTTCATTTTTTCAAATGGGAGAAAGTAAGATCGAGCTGCTCGAAGCTACCCGCCCCGACAGCCCCATTGCGAAGTTCATCGAGAAAAAAGGAGAAGGCATTCACCACATCGCGTTCGACGTCGAAGACATTCGTGCCGAGATGAAACGCCTCGTTGCCGAAGGGTTCACGCTGCTGAATGAAGAACCGAAGAAAGGCGCCGACAACAAGCTCGTTTGTTTTTTGCATCCGAAATCTTCCAACGGCGTGCTCGTCGAGCTTTGCCAGGAGATTCGGTAGGCGGCCGGCAGTTTGCAGCAAAAGAAAAGCACGAAATGTACAATTGACATTTCGTGCTTTTTGTTTGGAATTGCCGACTGCTTACTGCCGGCTGCAAACTGTTGACTGCTTACTGGTGGCTCACGACTACTCGTGCGGAGGAAACGTGTCCGTTGTTGGTGATCGTCACCGTGTAGACGCCGTTGCTCCAGTTGTAGACGTCGAACTGTTCAGTGTAAGCGCCCTGGCCGGTGGTCAGCGGGGTGCGTGATTCGACTACTTCGCCGAGCATGTTGTAGACGGTAATGACCGTTGCGCTTTCGTTGTTCAGCGAGTAGTTCAGCGTGAACTGCGACGAAGACGGGTTCGGGAAGAGGCCGGAAATGGATGCGGCAACATCGTTATGCACGCTGGCAACAACGTATTCTGCATCGAACATCGCAACGCCGTTACCGCCTGCGCCTTCTGCATTCCATACGTGTGCCGCCTGTGTCACCATCGGGTTGATCTCAACACGCGGATAAGCAGCGGCAAGGTTGGTCGTGAGATCGTTGTATTGCGAATTGATCATGGTCCATGCGCTCGGTGTGGCCAGGTTCATGCCGTTCACGATGTAAGGCAACTTGCTGTTCGTGGAATCATAATAAACCGCGAGGAAGTTATTCGCACCGGGATCGTACGTCACGTCGGGCTGCAGGTCGTTCTCTCCGGAATTGTTGATGTCGAGACGGTTCCAGAAGTTCGTGTAGTGCGAGCGCTTGTTGTAGAAGCCGAGCAGGTCGAAATCGCTGCCGTTGCCGTAGTAATCGCGCTGGCAAAGGACCACTGCCGTGCAGGAGCCGCTGTCGTTGTCGGTGCCGTTATACTGAACGGCGATCTCCGGGTTGCAGCAGAGGTTGATCATCGAAGAAGAGACGGAGTCGAGGCAGACTTTCGGGATCCATGCGCCGTCAACGGTGCTCTGGCAACGCGACGTGTAGATGTGACCGACGCGCGCATTGGAAGCGGAAAGCTGTTCCCATGCCGCGAAATAACGGCCGTTGGAAGCGCTGCTGCTGCGACCGTAGGCCAGCGATACTTTGCGGTTGTAGTTGCCCGTCGTCGCTACCGGCTGGCGCACGGCCCACGAAGAACCGCCGTCGATGGAACCCACGAACACGATCGAGTCGAAAGAGGGGCTGTACGTGGAGTAGAGCATGCCGATGCTGTAAGGAGAAGCGCCCACGCCCGGGTTGCGGTAATCCGAAGCGAGCGACACGTCGTAGATGCGGCGCGTTCCGTTCTGCTGGTTGAAGTTGCTGCCGACAAACGCGCCGGTCGTCGCATTGTAACGGTCGACGAAAAGTACGTAGTTCGTGGAAGAAGTGTTGTAATTGATGCCTGCGAGATACAGCGTCAGGTTGATCGTGTCGGTACCGGCCACGACGATGTCAAAAGCAGGATACTGCACACCGGCTACAGAATAAGCATCGAGCGTCGTCCACGTAGCGCCGTTGTCGCGCGAGCTGCGGATGGTGATGCCGCCGTCGCCGTTGGTGGTGTCGATGGTGCTGTAGGCGGCATAAAGCCAACCGTTGAACGCCACGGTAAGGCGCACGCGGCGCTGGTCGAAGGCCGGGGCGTTCTGGATGGTCACGTCGTTGTAATACTGCACGGTCGGAGCGGCGGGCTCGCGCGTCGCGTTGTGCTGCTCGTGGCGGCTGGCCGGTTCGGCGTAGAACGGTACGTTTTTGTCTGCGGGTGTCTGTTGCGCAAACAATCCCGTTGCAGCAATCAGCGCAGCGAAAGAAGCGTAGAGTTTTCTCATGGGAATGGTTTTGGTTATTTCAAATGGAAGGAACTTACGTGATGAAAACAAATCCATGCGCGTAAAATGAATCCTGTTGCAAAATTATACAACAGCGGTTACTCACAGCTGATTTTTCTCAGCAGCCGATGAATAACCTTCAACTATTCCGAAAGCGCAGGATGCTTGCGCAGGAAGCCGGTAATTTCTTCGCCGCCGTGCACGTCGAGCAGGACTGCATGAATGCCGGTTTGCAGCGCGCCTTCCACGTGCTGTTTCGAATCGTCGATGAACAAGGTTTCTTCTGCAAGAAGATGATTCTCTTCGAGCACGTGCAAAAACGCTTCTGCATCCGGCTTGCGTTTGCCGATGCGGCAGGAATAATACCAGCGGTCGAAGTACTCCGAAAAATCCGTGAAGCCTTCATGCGCCTGCTGTAACGAAGCGGAGAATGCCGTTACATGAATTTCATTCGTATTGCTCAGCAGGAACAGCCGGTATTTTTTCCGCAGCTCGCGCAACAACGCCAAACGCTCAGCCGGCAAATCAAGCAGCATCGCATTCCACGCCTCGTCGATCTGCGCATCCGTCGTTCCCGCGGGCAAAAACGGTTTCATCCCGTCACGAAATTCCTGCGAAGTGATCTGTCCTTTGTCGAACGCATCGAACAGCCCCGATTGTTTCGCCTGCGAATAATGCGCATCAAAATCCGTCATGCCCAACGCACGAAATGCCTTCGCCGTCGCCTCCATGTCCAGGTTGATCAGCACGCCGCCAAGGTCGAAAATGATGTTACGTATCACGGGTTACGAATTACGGGTTGCGAATTACGAATGGGGTACGAATATACGAATGCTGTTCCCGGGAAATCCGGCAACCAGATCCGCAATCTCAATTTCATTATTCGCGGTATTCGTAATGATTCGTAATTCGTAACCCTGTTATTCGCGGTATTCGTAATGATTCGTAATTCGTAACCCTGTTATTCGCGGTATTCGTAATGATTCGTAATTCGTAACCCTTCAAATCCGTCCCACTGTGAAAAACGTATATTTACCTGTTCCATGAAAAACAAGCCTGTTTATACCCTCTCCGGCCTGGTCGTTGCACTGGCGTCGTTGCCCTTGCTGTTCGTGTGGGATCTTCGCGTGGCTGCTGCCGTTACTGCGCTTGCCAGCTACTTCATCGCGATGAAGGACTTTTCGAAGTTCACGCAGCCGCTGCAATTCGTCACGCAGGTCGTGGCGGCGCTGGCGATTGGTGTGGCGCTCGATTATCCGTTTGAAACTGTTCCGTTCCTCCTGCTCTCCGTTTTCTTCGCGATGCTGGCGACGTTCGGGCGCATCATGTTCTTCCGCTTTTTCGCTTACACCGGCAATACCTGGTTCGAGATCTCGCTGCTGCTGCTGGCGATCGGCTGCCACATTGCGGGCAACCTGAATGCGCACAGCGACCTTGCCGGTTGGCTCGTTCCCGCGCCCGTGCTCATCTTCGCGGCGATCATCACGTGGGGCATTCTCAAAGACAAACAACAGCTGCTGGCGAAGACCGTCAAAGGCTACAAGATCGCGATCGGTGGTTCTGCGCCGCCGTTCTCGCTGCCCGACCAGGACGGCAACACGATCAGCCTTTCCGACTTTCACGGCGACCGTCACCTGCTGGTGATCTTCGTGCGCGGCGATTGGTGCCCCGGCTGTCACATGATGCTGCGCACGTACCAGAAAGAAAGCGAACGGTTCAAACAGAAAAACGTGTTCGTGCTTTCCATCGGCCCCGATCCCGTTGGTGTGAACCGCGAAATGGTGGAGCGCCTCGGCCTCGATTTCAAAGTGCTTGCCGATGAAGGACAGAAGATCGCGATGCAATACGGCGTTCAGCTGCAGGAGTACGACAACGCATTCGCAGAAAAATACGACGAAGGCATCCCGCTGCCGGCTTCTTTTCTCATTGATAAAAACGGCATCGTGCGTTACGTCTCGCGTCCCGATAAAGTCGGCGAGTTCCTGAACCCTTCGCTCATTTTCCCGATCGTCGAAAAGCTCGATTGATCCCAAACGCTGAATTATGCTGCCTGTTCTCATCGGTCTTGCTGTCGTGACGCTCGCGCTGTCGGTCGTGACGCTGCTGTCTGTTTCTTCGCGAAAGAAAATGAAATCGGAGTTCGACGGCTTCAGCAAGCAGATCAACAATTACCAGAGCATCATCGACCAGGCAAACGACGCGATGATCGTCATCGATATTGTCGACGGCCGCATTCACCAGTCGAATCCTTCCGCTGCGCAGCTGCTGGGTTATTCGCAGGAAGAGCTGGCGAAGAAATCGCTGTTCGATCTGCATCCGAAAGAAGATCTCGACAAGAGCTCGCGCATCGTCGCCGACGTTTGGGAACAGGGCGGGCTCATTTACAAAGACATTCCGTTCGTGACGAAGTCCGGTGAAATTCTCCCGGTGGAATGCAGCGCGAAAGTGGCTCCGTTCGCCGGTCGTCCCGCGATCGTCATTTATGCGCGTGACATCCGCGAGCGCCTTCGTCTCGAGAATGAAGTGCAGCTGCAGAAAACGATCATCGAGCAGAAGAACAAAGACATTACCGACAGCATCAACTACGCGCAGCGCATCCAGAATGCGATCCTTCCCACAGAAGAAGAAATGCGCGCGGTGGTGCCGGACCATTTCGTTTTCTATCGCCCGAAGGATATCGTGAGCGGCGATTTGTACTGGGCGACTTCCGTGACGACGACGCCTGCAGAAAGTGAAGGAAGCAAAATGGCGATCGTGGCGGCGCTCGATTGTACGGGTCACGGCGTTCCGGGCGCGTTCATGAGCATCGTCGGTCATACGATCCTCGAGCAGACGATCACCGAATCGACCGTCAACTCGCCCGGTGCGGCGCTTGATTATCTCAATCGCGGCGTCATCAAAACGCTGAAGCAAAAAGCGAGCGACGATTTTTCCATCAAGGACGGCATGGACATCGCGCTCTGCGCGATCGACATGAAGTCAAGGCAGCTCCAGTTTGCGGGCGCGAATAATCCCATGTACCTCATCCGCAACGGGCAGCTCATCGAAGTGGACGGCGACAAGCAACCGATCGGCGCTTACCTGAAAGATCCGCGGCCGTTCACCAATCATGCAATGCAGCTCGAGCAGGGCGATTGCGTTTACATTTTCACCGACGGCATTCCCGACCAGTTCGGCGGACCGAAAGGGAAAAAATTCAAGTACCGGCAACTCCAGGATATCCTGGTCCGCAACAGCAGCAAGAGCATGGCCGAGCAACGCCAGTCGCTGGTGAGCGCGATCGAAGAATGGATGAGCTATCCCACTCCGGGCGGTGGTGTTTACGAGCAGACGGATGACATGCTGATCATCGGCATCCGCATTTCCTGAGCTGCGCGCGCAAATTTTTTATTTTCGTAATCACACGTTCCGGCATGCGCTACTTCTTCCTGCTTTTTCTTCCGCTGATTCTCTTCTGCGCTTCCTGCGGGAATTCTTCACAGCGCGAAAACAATACAGCTTCCGATTCCACTGTTGCCATTCCTTACCCGCTGACGAAGAATACGGATTCGCTGCTGTTGCTGCTGGCGAAAACGGGCGTCGATACCAATCGCGTGAATATTCTTGCGGGATTGTCGTGGCAGCTCGGCAGGAATTACCCGGACAGCGCGCTGCACTATGGAAGAGAAGCATTGATCGTTGCGCAGCAAACCGGTTTTCGTGTGGGGCAGGCGCGTGCGTATCACAACGTCGGCTGGGTGTACAACGAAACCGGTCAGTACGACAGCGCCTTCGCGTATCTCTCGAAATCACTGGAGATCTTCCGCGAGCAGAAAAATTCCAAAGGAGAAATTGCGGCGCTCAATGCGCTCGGCACGGTGTACTGGCAGCGCGGCGATTATGATAAAGCGCTGAGCTATTTTCTTCCCGCGCTGCAGCGTTGCGAGCAGGTCAACAATATGCTGGGGCGAATGACGATCCTGAGCAACATCGGGATGATCTACGATTCGCAGAACAATCACGAAAAGGCGCTCGAGAATTTCCGACAGGCGAAACAGCTGGCAGAAGAAAGCGGCAACACCGTGGCGATCGCATCGTACTACATCAACATCGGGAAAGTATACGGCGACATGGGCGTTTACGACAGCTCGCTCGTGTATAATCAAAAAGCGCTGGCGATCAAAGAATCGATCGACGACAAAAACGGCGAAGCGACCTGCTACAACAACATTGCGCAATCGTATTTGCAACTTGGACAGATCGACAAAGCAGTAGAGTACAACAACAAATCGCTGGCGCTGCAATCGGTGATCGGCGACCGCAAAGGTGTTGCCATCACGATGATCAGCATTGCAGAAGCGAATGCGGCGCAGGGCAATTACGCAGCGGCGCTGAAAGAGCTCGACCAGGCAATGGATACGGCGCGGAAAATCGGAACGCCGGACGTGGCGATGAAAGTGCTCGAGAACCGCGCGGAAGTTTATTCGAAGATGGGCGATTTCCGGAAGGCATACGATACGCATTTGCAGTTCGCGTCGTTGAAAGATTCGCTACTGAACGAAACGAGCGACCGCAACATGGCGGAGATGGAGACGAAATTCGAAACGGAAAAAAAGGACCGCGAAATCCGCCTGCTGAATGCGAACGCGGCGCTGCAGGATGCCGAGATCAAAAAGACGAAAGCCGAAGCGGACCAGCGCGCCACGCAACGCAATGCTTTCCTTGCGGGATTCGTGCTGGTGCTTGCGCTCGTTGTGCTGGCGTTGTTCATGCTGCGGCAGAAGCAACAGGCGAACAAAGCGATCACGCTGCAGAAATCGATCATCGAGCAGAAGAACAAAGACATCACCGACAGCATCAACTACGCGAAACGCATCCAGGGCGCACTGCTCGCTTCCGATCGTTTGCTGCAGAAATTTCTGCCGGAGTATTTCATCCTGCATAAACCGAAAGACATCGTCAGCGGCGATTTTTACTGGGCCAGCCCGAAAGGCGAACAGTTCCTGCTGCTGGCCGGCGATTGCACGGGACATGGCGTTCCCGGCGCGTTCATGTCGCTGCTGAATATTTCGATCCTGAACGAAACGGTGAACGTGCGCGGCGTTACGTCACCCGACCAGGTACTGAACCTGCAGCGCGATGCGATCATTGCGGCCATCAATCCCGAAGGTGCGGCGGAGCATGCGCGCGACGGCATGGATTGCGTGCTGTGCCTGTTCGATTTCGCGCAACGAAAATTGTTCTTCGCCGGCGCCAACAACCCGTTGTGGCTCATCCGCGGTGCGCAGCTGCACGAATACGCCGGCGACAAGCAGCCGGTGGGTGTGCACGAAGGCGAGATGAAACCATTTACGCTGCAGCAGATCGATCTGCAACCGGGCGACGAGATCTTCCTGCTTTCCGACGGTTATGCCGACCAGTTCGGAGGGCCGAATAAAAAGAAGTTCAAGTATCGTCCGCTGAAAGAGAAGCTGCTGGTGCTGAGCGACCGCCCGATGGAAACGCAGCGGCAGCAACTCGAGAAAATTTTCGAAGAATGGCGCGGCAACCTCGAGCAAGTAGATGACGTGCTGCTGATGGGCATCAAGATCCGCTGATCATGACACTTCGTGAACAATGGTTTTCGCTGGCGCAGCGGTATTCTCCGGATGCAACTCTTGTCTCGCAGCTTTGGGGAGAGATCGCGAAAAATTATTCGGACAAGAAGCGGCACTATCATACGCTGGAGCATCTTGAGAATCTTTTCGCGGAGCTGGAAGAAGTGCGGACGCATACCCGGGAATGGGGCGTGCTTTCGTTCTCCGTGTTTTATCACGATGTGATTTATAACGTAAAGAAGCACGACAACGAAGAGCAGAGCGCGCTTCTTGCCGAAGAACGTTTACGTCAATTGAATGTTCCGGAAGCAATGATAGTTCAATGCGCTGCGCAGATCCACGCTACGAAATCGCATACCGTCAGTGACGATCCGGATACGAACCTGTTTACCGACGCTGATCTTTCCGTGCTTGGAAAACCGTGGGCGCTGTATGAAAATTATTTCCGCCAGGTTCGAAAAGAATATTCCATTTACCCGGATCTCCTCTATAAACCGGGACGCAAAAAAGTGCTGCGACATTTCCTCGAAATGAAACGCATTTTCAAAACAGATCTGTTCTTCACCAAGTATGAGCAGCAGGCGCGGGAGAACCTGGAACGCGAGCTGGAGCTGCTGTAAGAGGTGAGGACTGCGCGTCAGCAAGTGTAGAAGAAAATCCACTTGTATCCTTTCGCGAAATCATAAGAGGCGCGATTTTCCCAATGAAAAAAATCGTTCGGCAGCAAGGCATCCGCTTTGTTGTGCAAGGTGTAATCATTAACACAACACCATGAAACGACTCGCTACTCTTTCTCTTTTTTTATTGGTGATGGTGAATGCGCAGGCCCAGTTTGCGCTCGTGCTCGACAGCGTCGTGGCGCGTCCCACACATCCTGTCGTCGGCGACAGCGTGAAGCTGTTCATTTACGGCTATTCGAATAAAGAAGTACACATGCAACCGTCGCCGTTCATTGGCAACAGCGGGCATGAGCATACGTTTACCGCCTGTTACCTCGGATCGAATCTCGCCACGCCGACGTACATCCGCGACAGCGCCACGCTTTTTTATGCGGGTACTCCGTCGATGGACACGATCTACTGGTTCCTCAACCAGAACAAGATCATGATGCAGAACGCGTGCGACACGGCCTGGGACAGCGACACGATCTATTTGCAGATCATGCCGACGGGTGTCATTGCCTTCAACGAAACGCCGCCGCAGATCGGCTGGGACCTTTCGACGCATACGCTGAAGTTCACCGGCTTTACCGGCAGCATGATGATGCAGCTCTGGACTTCCGACGGCCGGATGATGCGTTCGGAAAAACTCTCGCAGGGACAACGCGAGATGCAGATCGGAACGCCGGCGCCGGGAATTTATCTTGTGTCGGTGAAAGATGAAGACGGCACGGAGCTGCGGCAGAAGATTTTGGTGCAG
>CAMLEF010000089.1 GCA_946478675.1 uncultured Flavobacteriales bacterium
TTGCAGCGCCCGCCTGAATGACGCAGTCGGGCAGGGAAAGCCCGACCGAACGTCCGTAGAAAGCACGTTCGTTTCAGCTCCAAAACTTTTTCAATTCATCACCGCCGCTCATTTTCCTTCCGCATTTTTAAGAATAACGCTGCGCATGGGGAACGGAATTTCAATCTGGTTCTCGCGGTAACGGTTCATGACGCATTTCACAAACTCGTGCTTGATGAGGTACTGATCGGTGAACTCTTTGGCGCGCATGATCACGGAGAATTTAATGGCGGATTCGCTGAACGTGTGAAAGCGGATGAACGGATCGGAATCCGGAACGGCGCCGGTGGTTTTCTTCATCACCTCTTTGGCGGCTTCCACCGTTACGCGCTCTACTTTTGGGAGATCGCTGTCGTAGCTGACACCCATTTCGACCAGCACCGACATTTCTTTTTCGGGCAGGTAATAGTTTGTTACGATAGCGGAAGCGATCTTCGAATTCGGTACGATCACGTAATTGTTGGACAATGCGCGGATGATCGTATTGCGCCAGGTGATGTCGGACACGTATCCTTCCTCGCCGGAATCGAGCTTCACGTAATCGCCGATGCGGACCTGCCGCGATGCGATCACTTGTATGCCCGAAAACAAATTGCTGAGCGTATCCTGCAACGCGAGCGCCACCGCCAATGCGCCGACACCCAACGCAGTCAGCAGCGGCGTGATCGAAATCCCGAACCGCTGCAGGATCACCAGCGCGCCGACCACGTAGACAGCGATGCGGATGATGTTGGAAACGATCGACGTGGACGGCGACCGGTCGGCCTGCGGAGATTTTAAACGGATGAGCCCGATCAGGATTTTTCCGAAAAGAACGGAGACGGAAAAGACGGTGAGCGAAAAAAGGATTTTGTCGGCGACCGTTACGATGGAAGAATCGAATGCAGCCCTGTGAACGGTCAGGTAAGCACCGAGGATCACCGACCACGACAGGATAATTCCACGGAACGCGCGGAAAATTATTTCGTCGCCTTTCCACGTGGTGCGTAGCGACCGGCGGGCGAGCCTTGTCACTACGAGATGCTCCACGAGTATACCGATGCCGATGCTTCCTGTAAAGAACAGCAGTGGAAGAATGTATTTATTCCAATCCGCCACCGCTCAATCTTCGAAGAAAAATTTAGGCTGTCCGAACGCCGGACGAAGCTCATCGATCCAGGTGGCGGAGGGATCGTATTCGGCGAAGAACGGGCGCGCTGCCCAGGCGGGATTTCGTCCTTGCAGGAACCGCAGCACGAATACTTTTTTCATGCCGTCGGCGTAAGGAATTTCCGCCACGCCCAGCACCTGAATTTTTCCGGGCGTACACGACATGCTCGGCCCGCGGACGGTGCGGCAGATCCCGCTCACCTGCCGGTAAGCATCGCGAAAGATTTGCCAGGCTTCCGCCAGCGGCACTTCAAAATATTCTTTCGCGCCGGTATCGCGCGGCAGGAACATATAGTACGGAATGCACCCGAGCGCCACCTGCTTTTTCCACATCTCCTCCCAAACGCCGGCCGAATCATTGATGCCCCGCAGCACGGGCGACTGTGTACGGATCTGCGCGCCGGTTTCGCGAATACGCGCGATCGCTTCCTTTACTGCGGGAGTAGACAGCTCGACGGGATGACTGAAGTGGGCCATCAATGCGAGATGGATTCCTTTTTCCCGCACTTCTTCGAAGAGCGCGAGCAGCTCACCGGCATCGTCGTCGGTGGTAAAACGATACGGCCAGTAAGCGAGCGCTTTGGTGCCGATGCGAATGGTTTTGAGATGGGGCAACTCCGCTTCCAGCAACGGCTCGATATAACTGCGCAGAATTTTGGTGCGCATGATCATCGGATCGCCGCCGGTAAACAGCACATCGGTGACTTCGGGATGCAGCCGCAGGTAGTCGATCAGCTGATCGGTTTCTTTCATCGCGAACTTCATTCCTTCCATGCCGACGAATTGCGGCCAGCGAAAGCAGAAGGTGCAATAGGCATGACAGGTTTGTCCTTGTGCCGGAAAAAACAATACCGTCTGTTCGTACTTATGCTGGAGGCCGTTCAGGGATTCGCCCTGCAGCGAAGGGATGTTGTATTCTTTCTGCCCGGCGGGATGCGGGTTCAGCTGCTCGCGGATCTGGTTGGCGATCGCTTTCTGCGTATTGCGGTCGGCGCCTTCCGTCAACGCTTTTTCCATTTCGGCAAACTGAAGCGGATGAAGCATTTCTTTTTGCGGAAATGTCAGCCGGAAGATCGGATCGTCGGGCACGTTGTTCCAATCGATGAGCTCGTCGATCACATAATTATTCACTTTGAACGGCAGCACATTTCCAACTACTTCCATTTCGAAAAGCTGCTCTTCGCTCAATCGTTGCAGTTGCGGGATCTGGCGGAAACCGGAAAGCGCATAGGATTTATAAACCGGGTTGCGCACTTCTTTTACTTGTAATAACATGGGGCACTGGTTTTAAAAAATAAACACTTACAGCAAGCGCCGAAAGAACGCCGGCTGCCGGGACGATTCACTTTTTCAACTAAGTTTTCTCTCACCGCACGCACAGGCGCGGAATGATCCTGCGGCGTTTTCAATCGCGACGTATCGCAACCGAAAAAGCCGTGCAACTGCTTCTGCCGGAACCACGAGAAAGCGACCAGACCGGCAGAAGGGCAGTTGCAGGGTTTCTGATGAGCGGTACAGGGGAGGCACCCCCGGACATCAGAAAGCATCAATCACTAATTGCTGCGTGACAAAAATAGAACGCGTGCTCCGCGCGATCCGGTGATTTTTGTCAACCCGATTTTTATGCGCGCTTTCCGCCGGTGATTTTTATCAACGTTATCGCGAAGGCACCGCTGTAATTTCGAAGGAATAATAAACGCTTGCAGCAATGAACTACCAGCCGATAGAAAACTACGGGATCATCGGCGATCAGAATACGGTCGCGCTGGTGGGCTTAAACGGTTCCATTGATTTCATGTGCTTCCCGAATTTTGATTCGCCGACCATTTTTGCCGCTTTGCTGGACGAAGAAAAAGGCGGACGTTTTGAAATTACGCCGCGCTTTGGCGAGATGAAGCTGAAGCAGCTTTACCTGCCCGACACGAACGTACTGCTGACGCGTTTTCTTTCTACGGAAGGTGTCGGGGAAATCACCGACTTCATGCCGGTTGAAGAATTGTATGCCGGCAAAGAGCTGGTGCGCCGCGTTACCAACGTGCGTGGTGAAGTAACGTACAGGATGCGTTGCGCGCCGAGGTTCAACTACGGAAGAAGCAGTCACACGGCCGAACAGGTTTCTGCCTTCGAGATTATTTTAACCGGCAAAGACGAGCACGCGTTGCAGCTGCGCCTCATCAGTTCGGTGCCGCTGGAGATCCGCGGCAACGACGTGTATGCGGAATTTACACTGAAAGCCAACGAGACGGCCGATTTCCTGCTCGAGCATATTGACAAAGCGCATCCTGACGGCTGGAACTTTCAGCACTTCATCACCGAATCGCTTTTCAAAACCATCAATTACTGGAAATCGTGGACGGACCGATCCACGTACAACGGTCGCTGGCGAGACATCGTAAACCGCTCGGCGCTGGTCCTGAAGCTGCTTTCTTCTTTCCGTTACGGTTCGATCATTGCGGCAGCGACTTTCGGTTTGCCGGAAACCGTGGGCGGCAGCAGGAATTGGGACTATCGCTATACCTGGATACGCGACGCTTCCTTCACGGTATTCGCATTTATTTCTTTGGGCTACACGAAGGAAGCGGAATCGTTCATGCGATGGGTGGAAAAACTTTGCCGCGACATCAAAGGACAAAACCAGCTCGGGATCATGTATGCGATTGACGGCACACGGCAACTGGTGGAAAAAGAGCTGCCGGGTTTTGAAGGCTATAAGCAATCTCGTCCTGTCCGCATCGGCAACAATGCTTACGACCAGCTGCAGCTCGATATTTACGGCGAGCTGCTCGACGCCATTTATCTTTTCAATAAATACGGCGAACCGATCTCGCACGATTTCTGGCAGAATATTTCGCGCCAGGTCGATTGGCTGGCGGAACACTGGAGCCAGCCCGACGAAGGCATCTGGGAAGTGCGCGGCGGCCGTCACGAGTTTCTTTATTCGCGATTGATGAGCTGGGTGGCCTTCGACCGTGCAATCAAAATTGCAGACGAACGCTCATTTCCCATCAATACGAATTGGCGCGAGCAGCGTGACCGGATCTACACAAGCATATTCGAAGATTTCTGGGATGACGGCGCGCAGACTTTCGTGCAGTATAAAGGAAGCGATTCCGTCGATGCTTCTTCCCTCCTGATGCCGTTGATGAGCTTCATCAGCCCGAAGGATCCGCGGTGGCTCTCTACGCTAAAGAAAATCGAAGAGGTGCTGGTTTCCGATTCGCTGGTTTACCGTTACAGGCCGCAAAACGCCGCTGCCGATGGCTTCAATACGCGCGAAGGAACATTTTCCATGTGCACCTTCTGGTACGTCGAATGCCTGTCGCGATGCGGTCACCTCGAAAAAGCGCGATTCTATTTTGAGAAAATGTTAGGGTATGCCAATCACGTCGGGCTGTATGCCGAGCAATTAGGATTTGAAGGCGAGCATCTCGGCAATTTTCCGCAGGCTTTTACGCACCTGGGACTGATCAGCGCGGCGCTCAACCTCGACCGGCAGCTGAACGATCATAAGAACAAAAACATTGATGAAAACTTTTATCAGAAGCTTTGAATGAAAACACGACTGAGAAACCAGGTTGCCATCATCACCGGCGCCTCTTCGGGAATCGGTGCGGAGATCGCAAAAGCAATGGGAGCAGAAGGCGCAACCGTTATCCTGAATTGCAAATCGGAAACATCGAAAGCCCAGGCGGAAGCCGTGCTGCAAACGATACGTAAAACCGGCGGAGCTGCTTTCATCCGGCAGGCGGACGTTACCGTCGAGAAAGAAGTCGTCGCGATGTTCGCTTCGGTGATCAACGAATTCGGCACCGTTGATATTTTGGTCAACAACGCCGGGATCCAGAGCGACGCTCCTTTTCACGAGATGACGCTTTCGCAATGGAACCGCGTGATCGGCACCAATCTCACGGGACAATTCCTGTGCGCGCGTGAAGCGGCGAAAGAATTTTTAAGACGCGGTGTTATCCCGGGAAAATCCTGCGCGGCGGGAAAAATCATTTGCATCAGCTCGGTACATGAAGTGATTCCCTGGGCGGGCCATGCCAATTACGCAGCGTCGAAAGGCGGTGTGATGATGCTGATGAAATCCATCGCGCAGGAGCTGGCGCCGCACAAGATTCGCGTCAACAGCATCGCGCCGGGCGCCATCAAAACGCCCATCAATTTCGACGCCTGGAGCACACCCGCAGCGGAGGAAAAATTACTCGGGCTCATTCCCTACAAACGCGTGGGCGATGTTTCCGATATCGGCAAAGCAGCGGTATGGCTGGCATCGGACGAAAGTGATTACGTCACCGGCACTTCGCTCTTCGTCGACGGCGGAATGACGTTGTATCCCGGCTTCGTCGCCAACGGGTAATTACCGGGCGGTCGTTTCAATGATCAGCTTCAGCGTATCCGATTTCGTCCGCACTTTCAGCCATTGTTCGATCCGGCGGGTTTCAGCGGGCGCAGGCCGTTTGCGAAACAATGCATAAGCTGCCGTTATCGTATCGATCGCTGAAGAATCGGGCCGGTAGATGGCCACGCGCTGAATGCTCAATGCGCCGGCGTTGCTGTTCATGGTTTTCAGCTCGCGCAAAATATCTTTCACTGGGTACTCGTTGCTTTTATAAGCAGCCAGCTCGTTGCGGAGCCCCAGGATGATCTTGTCTTTTTCATCCAGCACCTGCGTATTCTTCGTGTACACTTCATTGAGGATGCCCGTGCGCAACGCATCGAGATCGATGGAAGCGCTGTCGTTCATTCCCTGCGTCACCTGCAGCGAAGTTCCCGACAGGCCGTACGCATCCAGCCGCTCTTTTTTTCGCGCGATCGTATCGGCAGGCAGCGGCTCCCCGAGCAGCGCGAGCATCAGCGCTGCGGCGAGAATGGTTGCGGTCGTTTTCGTAATCGATCTTCGGAGTAAGCGCGAATGTGCCGTTAAAACGAAATTCATTTTTCACGAACTCCTGCGCGCGCTGCTCGAACACCGCTTTGCGAACAGTGAGGTAAGCGATGAACAGGCTCGGGATGACGGTAACCGCCACGATCGCGGAAATAGCATTCCGGATTTTCCGTTCTCTTTTTTTGTCGACATATGTGTGCTTCTTAAACCGGAGCAGGCGCACCACGATGAAGGTCGAGACGCTGATGAAAACGGCATTGATACAAAAGAGATAAAACGCGCCGAGGAAAAAATAGAATTCACCTCTCGCCAATCCGAAACCTGCCGTGCAAAGAGGCGGCATGAGCGCCGTTGCAATGGCGACGCCGGGAATGGCATTCCCTTTTTCTTTGGAAGCCCCGGCGATGATTCCGGCAAGCCCGCCGAATAAAGCGATGAGCACGTCCCAGATGGTCGGCGTGGTGCGCGCGAGCAGCTCGGACTGCGCCTGGTTGAGCGGGCTCAGCGAAAAATATAAAGTGGATGTCGCCAGGCTGAGGACGACCATGATCGCCAGGTTTTTCGCGGCCGACTTCAACAGGTCGAAATCAAAAATGCCGAGACCGAGGCCGATGCCCATGATCGGTCCCATCAATGGTGAAATGAGCATCGCCCCGATGATGACCGCTGTCGAATTAACGTTAAGGCCGATGGATGCGAGGAAGATGGCGAAGATGAGCACCCATACATTAATGCCGCGAAACTCCACATTGCGACGAAGCGATTCCACGATCTCCGGTTCGTCTTCCTTGTCTTTACTAAGGGAGAACCGCGTCTTCAGGAAAATCCGGATATGCCTTGCCAGCTCTTGAAAGCTCATCTCTTTTTCAATTTACGAACGAAGCGCTCCATCGTGAGGCCCTGCACCAGGATGGAAAAAAGAACGATCGTGTACGTGATCATCACGAACGCATCTTTGAATGGCCCGGGCGGCATCGACAGCGCGAGCGCAATGGAAATGCCGCCGCGCAAACCGCCCCACGACATTATTTCAAGCGTTTTATCCTCCAGCGATTTTCTGAAGCGAAACAGCACCGCCGGGATCAGCAGCGAGAGATACCGGAAAACCACGAGGCAGACGGCAAGCACCAGCCCGATCACGACGTAATACAGATGCACGTTCAGGGTGATCAGCTGAAGGCCGATCAGCATGAAGAGAATGGCGTTGAGTATCTCATCGGTGACTTCCCAGAATTTCTCCACGTAATCGCGCGTGATGTCAGACATCGCTTCCGTTAATCCTTTGTAGCCGGTGAAAATGCCGGCAACCACCATCGCCAGCGGACCGGACACATGCAGATAGTGGCAAACGCTGTACCCGCCCATTACCATCGCGAGCGTGATCAGGATTTCCGTTTGAAAATGATCGATCGTTTTCATCAGCTTATACCCGGCAAACCCGATCACGAGCCCCGCCGCAATGCCGCCGAGCGCTTCCTGTGCGAACAGGCGCAGCACGGAGCCCGCCGAAACATGATCGATGCCCTGCAGGATCATTTGCGAGATGGTGGCGAATACGACAACGCCGATGCCGTCATTAAAAAGCGATTCGCCCGTAATCTTGATCTCGATCGATTCCGAGATCCCGGCTTTCTTAAGAATGCCGAGCACGGCAATCGGGTCGGTCGGTGAAATCAGCGCGCCGAAGAGCAGGCAGTAAATAAACGGCACCTGTTCGCCGAAGAGCGCAAACAGGTAATAGCTGCCCGCACCGACGAGGAATGTGGAAAGCATTACCCCGACCGTAGAAAAGCTCAGGATGCTGCGCGCGGAATTTTTCAGCTTGTGGTAACTCACATGCAGCGAACCCGCGAACAGCAGGAAACTCAGCAGGATGCCGAGAATAAATTCCGAAAAATCAATAACCGCGAGCTGGGTTTTGATATAACTGCCGAAGCGCGCCGAAAACCCGCCGGAAAGAATGAGCACGACCGACAGTAACGCACCGATCAGCATGAGCGCGATACCGGAAGGAAGACGCAGCCATTTTATATTGACGTATGAAAAAACCGCCGCAAAAGAAATGAGTAGCGAGAAGAGAAGAAAGATGCTCATAGCTGTTCCGAATCCTTTTTTCTCAAAGGTAGCGCAATCGAATCCGGCGTCGGCTGGAACCGTTATCCTTCGTGGTCAATAATATTCGTCATCAGCTTTTCGCGGTAACGGCTGAAGATCCCCGATTTGGAAATGAAACCGATGTAGATGCCATTTTCGATCACGGGCAGGTTCCAGGTTTGCGTATCGTCGAATTTGCGCATGACGGAATACATTTCTTCGTCGGGAAGAACGATGGCCGGGGGCGGCAGCATGAGCTGTTTCACCGTCACCTGGTCGTATTTCTCCGATTTGAACATCACCTCGCGGATATGGTCGAGCTGGATCACGCCTTCCAACCGGCCGTCATTATCTACTACCGGGAAAATATTCCGCTTCGAGCTCGCGATCGTATCGACGAGCCCGCCGAGGGTCATGCCGGTGTCGACTATTTGAAAATCCGTTTCCAGTATTTTCCGGACGCTGATCGTGCTGAGCACATTCCGGTCGCGGTTGTGCGTGAAGATCTCGCCTTTTTTGGCCAGGCGTTTCGTGTCCATCGAATACGGCTCGAAATATTTGACGACGGAATAGCTCAGCGCCGAGACGATCATCAGCGGGATCATCAGCTCGTAGCCGCCGGTGATTTCCGCAATGAGAAAGATGCCGGTGAGCGGCGCATGAAAAATTCCGGACAGGATGCCCGACATGGCCACGATCGTAAAATTGGCGACCGGCAAATCGGAAAGGCCGAGCATGCCCATCGCTTTGGCGAAGAAAAATCCGAGGTAGCCGCCGACGAACAGCGATGGCGCAAAGTTGCCGCCGTTGCCGCCTGCGCCCAGTGTAACAGCAGTGGCCACAACTTTCACCAGCATGATTGCGCCGATGAAACAAAGCACGATCCACCCGTTCACCGAAAAAGATTCGAGCAGGCTGTTTTGCATCAGCTCTGCGGCGTGATTGTCGGCAAGCACTTTGATGCTGCTGTAGCCTTCGCCGTACAGTGAAGGAAAAATCCAGATCAGCAAAGCGAGTACCGTACCTCCGAGCGCGATCCGCTTCCAGGTCGATTTGATGGTGTGGCTGAAATAGCCTTCGATCCTCGGGAACATGCGTGAATAATACACGGAGACGAACCCGGCGAGCAGCCCGAGCAGCATGTACCACGGAATGTAATGATAATTGAACGGCTGGCGCAGGCTGAACGAAAGCAGGATGTTCTCGCGCAGGATAATTTTAGAAACCAACGTACCGGTTGCCGCCGCGATCATCAGCGGGATAAAAGCGGAAACGGCCACGTCGGCGATCAGCACTTCGAGCGCAAACAGCAAACCTGCGATGGGCGCATTGAATGCCGCACCGATGCCTGCCGCCGCGCCACAGGCCAGCAGCAGCGTCCGGTCTTTATACGTCAGGTGATACGTATTTCCGTAATTCGACCCGATGGCGGAACCGGTGGTGACGATGGGCGATTCGAGACCTGCCGATCCGCCGAAGCCGACGGTGAGCGCGCTGGTCACGACATGCGAATACATCTGGTGCGCAGGCAACCGGGAATTTTTCTTTGCAATCGTGTTCAGGATCGTTGCAGTACCGCGACCGAGATTGCCGCGTAAAAAACGGCGGACGAAAATGACGGTAAGCAAAATGCCGACCGCCGGAAAGACCAGGTAAAAAATGTACTGGAAACGGATGTGGTAATCCGTCGTGATCGCCATCTTGATGTAATGCACGATAGTCTTCAGCAGCACCGCGGCAAATCCCGCAGTGAGGCCGACGAGCATGCTGGAGATGATCAGGAACTGCTTCTTCCCCACCCGGCGGTGAAGCCAGTCGATGCCGGATTCCGCTAAACGAAAAAACTGCGACACAGCCCGGTCAGTTAGCGCTTCGTTTACGCTTGACACTTCTTTTTCCCAGTCGCAGCTGGAGAAGAAGGAGCGCTCCGCCCGAAGAGGCAATCGAAACAGCAAGTGCAATCAGCGTGCTGATACCAAAAAGTTTAAGCATGACAGACGAATGAAGAATTTAAAATTATTGCCGGCCGCAAATCGTGCCGGTGACATTTGTCAATTCATTGAAATTTTCCAGGACGCTTCGTTTACCGTCGAATCGGGGCTGATCCAGAGCAGGTAACTTTTTAATCCGCTGACAGCGCGTTCGACGTAATAAGCGAATGAACCGAAACGCTCGCGGATCTCGGCAGGTGAAACTTCCTCGAGCGACTTGCATTTTTCCCGGATGGCCGCCGAGAGGAACCCCGCCTGGAAATCGGAGACCGCGGCATTGTTCCCGGTTGTATCCCAGCGCCAGTCCATCGACCAGAAGTATTGATCATCGATGATGGCAATCGTCCTGAAATAATCCTGCGCGGCCTTTACATTTTCAAAATAGTACTTAATCATAACGGCTCAAAATTACGCGCACCCTTTCACAGCTGCCGGTGACTAAAATCAATCGTGATAGTTATGACCGGGAAGTGATTCTGTTTCCCGGATGATGAGGTAATTGCTGAAATCGACTTCGAAGTGCGCGAGTGCTGCTTTCAATCGCATCCGGCGGATACGGTTCTGCTCAGCCGTGATCGCTTCCGTCAGTTCCGAATGAAGCCGGCGCATCACTTCCGAAAGTTGCCATTCGCTGAGACTTTCAACGGTAATGACCGAGCGCACGAAGTCGCCGATGTTCTCGAGATCGTCCACGTCCAGCGCCTGGTCGATGTAATCGATAATAATATCACGAATTGAAACAGCCATATCGGATCGGATGAATAGACCCGTGGCACATGCCGGCAGAAGAGCGGATAACAGCAGACCGGCCACGGGTCGTTTGGAATTTAGCCGGTTAACCTAAACGTGTGCAAATGTACAGGGCGCTGTGCGGCAATGCCGGTGACTTTTGTCAATTTTGACCATTACTCAAGTTGTTATTTTTACAGATATGGCTTTCGAGATTGATAAGTTTTATTTCGCCAATGCTAAAATTCTTTCGATGCTCCCTGCGCGCGACAAAAAAATGCTGGAGGAAGGTGTCGTCAAGCGCAGGATCAAAGCCGGGAAAGTCATTTATCGCGAAGGCTCTTTCCCGAAAGGCGTTTACATCCTGACCAAAGGAAAAGTAAAGATCTACCAGACCACGCAGGAAGCGCGACGGCAGATCATGTACATCTACACGGCCGGCGAGATCTTCGGATTTCGCCCGATCGTATGCGATGAGCTGCACCCGGTAACGGCCGCCAGCCTCGAGGAATGCAAATATGATTTTATTCCGCGCGAGCATTTTCTGAAATGCCTGAACAGCTCCACGGCTTTCAGCAATGCGTTATTCGTTTCGCTTGCGCATGAATTTACCGTATGGGTAAATAACGTTACCGTCTTTGCGCAATACCCGGTGAAATCCCGCGTGGCGCTCGGCCTGCTCGTCTTGCGAGAAAAATATCGCGTAAAAGGAAAACCGACCGAGATCAACCTCTCGCGCGAAGACCTGGCGAGTTACGTGGGCACGGTGAAAGAATCCGCCGTGCGCGCCCTGCAGGATTTCAAGCAACGCAAGATGATCGAAACGCAGGGACGGAAAATCCGCATCTTAAATCCACAGGAGCTGAAAGCGCTGGTCAGTTTTTACTGAGCGTAAATTTTTCGACACTATTTTAATTGCAACGGTGCAGTTGTACAGGAATGCACCTGGCCGCGCCCGAATAGCCGGGATTGCAGCAGAAAGCCCGCAGGGTGAAGCGAACAAAGCAGATGCGGAGCAGCGCTTTGTTTGCTTCACCCGAGGACTTGCAGCGTAAAGCCCGACCGCAATTCGATAAATAGCACAACCGTGTCTGCTCCACATCATCCTTCCACATTTACACCGCATTACTTTTCATTTAGCTTTGTACTGATTTCAAGTACAGAAACTGCACAGCACTTTATCATCCACTTCCCAACCCCTACGATCATGCGACCTCTCCTCTTCTCCGCTTTTTTCTTCCTGTTCTTCGCCACCTTGCACGCACAGGCGCCTGCTGCCGGTGAATGCGCGAAATTCCATACGGGCACTTTCTACGCGAAAGGCATGCCGCAGGTCATCATCGAGCGCGACAGCCTTTACCAGGTGGAGCGGGATCCGAAAACGGGATTGTACGTGAAGATGAGCGTTACCTGGACCAGCGACTGCACGTACCAGCTGCGGCTGATCAAAACGAACGACCGCTCGCATAAGAAAACGTGGAAGAAAGTGAAAGTGCTTACGATAACGATCACGCAGGTCGATGAAGACAGTTATCACTTCTCGGCGATGTCGCCCGCGTTTACCGAACCGGTTACCGGCGTGATTGTCAGAAAGAGAAATGTTCCGCGAAGGCTACACCGAATTCGCGATCTTCCGCAGATTCTTTTCGTTCAGCACCACGATTTCCTTTCCTGCATTTTCGATCAGCTTTTCTTTTTCGAAAGCGGAAAGCGTGCGCACGACACTTTCATACGTCGTGTTGCACAGCGTGGCGATATCTTTTCGCGAGAGCGTGTACTCGAGCTTTTTCACTTTGCCTTTGGTGTAACCGAACGTGCGGATGAGCTTCACGAGGCAATACGCGATGCGCTGGCGCACATTGTCGATGACGAGCATGTGCTGCTGCTCTTCACTTTCACGCAATTCCTGCGAGAAAAATTCCAGCATGTACAGGTTGAACTGCGGGTTCGTTTTATACAGCTGCAGGAACAGCTCGATGGGAATGAAGCTGACGACGCACGGGGTGAGCGCGGTGACGGAGATGGTGTAGATTTTGCTGAAGAGTCCGCGATGACCGACGATCATGTGCTTGCCGGCGAGGCGCAGGATATGCTCGCGGTTGCCGTGAAAGCGGGACGTGACTTTTGCTTTCCCGTCGAGCAAAAGGTAAATGCCGGTGACGGCGTCGCCTTCGCTGATGAAATTTTCTTTGCGCGCCACGCGGAATACTTTCTGGTGCATGGCGATCAGCGGCAACCATTCGGGGGAGCAGTAGGTTTTGAAAAAAGGCAGCGCACCTTCTTCCGGTTCTTTTTCCTTCATGGGGGTCAAAAATTGAAAACACTAAGATGCAAATTCCGCCGCTGCTTCCGGTGAAGAATGATCAGTATCATAGTGTAACACTGACGCCGGCCGGTTATCCGGCTCCCAGCGCGGGCACTGCAACCGGGCGACCGCGATCGTCCAATGCGACGAAGGTGAAAACAGCTTCGTTCACGTGATGGGTTTCGCGGCTGACGGGATTCATGGCGGTGGCCGTGACGAGAATGCGCATCGAGGTGGTAAATGCTTTTTCGACGA
>CAMLEF010000090.1 GCA_946478675.1 uncultured Flavobacteriales bacterium
ATTCAGCGCCGCGGAGTACAGCGGAAAGCGGGACAATATATCCTGGGAACTGCTGCAGTCGCTGCTCCAAACTTCAACACAGATTTTTCACTCGCAAACCTTCTGCAGCATCTTGTAATGCCCGTGCTCGATGCGGAAATATTTCGGGTTGGCGATGTTGTCGGGCATGAGCTCGTAACAGCGCATCATGTATTCGTTCGGGTTGCGGTTGAGGCGTTCTTCGTTGCCGGGCTCTTCGAAATCGCTGTAGACGGAGATGGCGACGGTTTTGTTTTTATCGATCGCCGCGGAGCGTAATTGCGTTTCCATCGCCAGCGACCAGTCGGCCCAGTTCATGCACCAGCGGCTGTCTTCGAGGTTGAGCTCGAACTTGCTTCCGCCGAGGGTTTGCGCCTGCGCGACGGCTTTCTCTACGAGACGCGTGCGTTCTTTGTACATCAGGCCGGTGTCGACCATGCGCACCAGCCGCCAGCCGATGATGAGCGCGAGCAATACGGTACCGACGACGTTTCGCAGGAAGAATTGCGTGAACACGTCATAGAGGAACGGGAAGAAAACGATCGGCAGCAGCGGCATGTACATGCGTTCGAAATACGGCGTGAGCGTGTTGTCGTTGACGTGCGTGAAATTGACGAGCAGGATGTGGCCGAAGAAAAACACGGAGACGAGCATCGCTTTTACACGAAGACGGCGCACGATGTAAAAGCCCATCATGAGCAAATATGCGATGACGGGAATCGTGTAGAACGTGAAGAAGAATTTGATGAGCCCCCAGTAATACGACGGGCGGAGCAGGTCGAGATACGCTTTGTTCCAGCTCGTGTCGAGCATCGAGATCTTGCCGGCTTCGTAGGAGCTGAGGAACATTTTTTTCACGATGTACCAGCCTGCAAAAACGATCACCGAGATGAGCAGCAGGCGGAAGTCGAGCCCCCATTTTTCGATCGAGTCGAGCAGCAGGATGTAGATGACGGGAATGAAAAGCAGCGGATGACTGAACAGCACGACGACCATGAGCAGCGCCACGAGCAGGCGATCGCGGAAGGTGAAGTAGCGCATCCTGACGAGGTGCGATCGCAGCGGCACCAGCAGCATCATGCCGTACCAGATCTCGTACATCGGCGTAAAATGCAGGTGCATCACACCGACCACCATGAAGAGAATGACGCAGGCGCCGGCGGTCTGGTCGCGCAGGAAGTACGCGCAGTAGCGGAAGATGAGGTAGAAGAAAACGACGTTGTTGAGCGAGTTCAGCAGGATGATGACGCTGAGCGGAAGTCCGAGCTTCACGCCGGCGAGCGGCAGCGCCTGTGATGCGATGAGGATGAACCGCTGGTGCTCGACCTGGAACGTTTCGAAGTTGACGACTTTAAAGAGGTAGTAGGCGCCGTCGGCCTGGAAACGTTCGTTCGCAAAAACGATTGCGAAGATCGCCATGAGCGCGAAGAAGGCGTGCGTGATGCGGTTGTAACGGCGGTCGGAAATTTCCAGCATGCCCTACGCGAGTTTGTCGGTGAGGATCTTGATCTCGATGGCGGGCGAAATTTTCTCGTAAAGAATGTGGTACACCGCATCGGTGATCGGCATGCTGACGCGGAGGCTCTGGTTGATCTCGTGGATGCATTTCACCGCGTAATAGCCTTCGGCGACCATGTTCATCTCGAGCTGCGCCATTTTCACGGAATAGCCTTTGCCGATCATAGCGCCGAACATGCGGTTGCGCGAGAATTGCGAATAGGCCGTCACGAGCAAATCGCCGAGGTACGCCGTGCTTTTGATGTCGCGGTCGATCGGGTGCACGGCATCGACGAAGCGGCTGATCTCCTGGATCGCGTTCGAGATGAGCACCGCCTGGAAATTGTCGCCGTAACCGAGTCCGTGGCAAATGCCGCTGGCGATGGCAAAGACGTTTTTCAGCACGGCCGCGTATTCCGTTCCGTAAATATCATCGGAGACGGAAGCGCGGATGTAGCGGCAGGAAATTTTTTCGGCGACGAGCTGTGCATGCGCGTTGGTCTGCGATGCGACGGTGAGATAAGAAAGTTTTTCGAGCGCGACTTCTTCAGCATGACAAGGCCCGGTGACGACGCCGATGTTGCTGTACGGCACGCCGAATTCCTTGTTGAAATATTCGCCGACGATGAGGTTGGCGCCGGGCACGATGCCTTTGATGGCGGAGAAAACGATCTTGCCTTCGAATTCTTTTTTCGTAATGCCGTGGAGCGAATCAGCGAGGAACGCAGCGGGCACGGCCATGATGAGCACGTCGGCCACGCTGATGGCGGCTTTAATGTCGTTGTGCAGCTCGAGCTGGTCGATTTTTAATTCGACGGAGCTGAGATAACGGGGATTGTGCTTGTATTTGCGGATGTAATCGGTGGTTTCGGAATTGCGGATCCACCAATGGAGGCGTTCGCCGGCTGCAAGATTATTGCACAGCATCTTGACGAGCGCAGTGGCCCAGGAACCTCCGCCGATAACAGCAATTTTCTGGCTCATGCTCTGCGAAAATACTAAATGAGATTGAGTCGGGAGTTTGGAGTCGGGAGTTCGGAGTTTTAAGCCTTCAAATGAATAGTCCCGGAGGGACGACACGCTTAGCACATGCATGTTACGAAATGATGAGCTCCGGAGGAGCGGCACTCGTTCATCCGACCAGTGCCGCCCCTCCGGGGCTCATTGTTTTTCATGGATTACATGTGCTAAGGGTGTCGTCCCTCCGGGACTGCGAACTCCTGACTCCAAACTCCCGACTCCAAACTCCGAACTTATTCAAAATCCGGTCTTGTTCCGTAGATGCCGGTGTGGGCGGGTTTCGATTGCACTTCGAGGAAATCGATGAGCGCGGATTTTCCGTTGAGGGAGTAGCAATAGAATTTCACCGTGTCGCTGCGGCGGAGATCTTCCCGCAATTGCAGGCCGAAATAAAAGTTCTGCCAGGCGGTGTCTGCGGCATTCATCTGCGTGGCGGATTCGCGGCCGTTCCAATAGAGTTGTTTTCCGTCGCGATCGATTTCGATGACGAGCACGATGTTTGCGCCGGGCTGCTGTTGCTTCACGCGCGTGTGCAGGAAAAGCTGGTTATCCGGGTTGGGAGCGATGTCGCCGAGCTTTTCTTCGAGCGACGGCGAATAAATGCAGCTGCTGTCGAGGCTGATGTTGTAGTCCGTCGGTGCGACGTATGCAAACAGCAGCGTGGTGTCTTTCGGCATTGCGGGTTGCGGCTCGATCACACCGCATCCGTTCGTCCATTGGATCGGGATGCCGGCATACGCATCGGCGGGCGGGAAATGCGGATTGAGATCATTCCACGAGCGGAAGAGCGGATCGTCGGGAACGGTATAGCCGATGTCTTTCTTCGAAAAAACATACACCGCCGAATTGAACCAGAGCCGGCGACTCACGGCGTACGGATAAAATTCCCGGATGATCTCCGGAATTTCGGGCGGCGAATATTTCGTGCTCCACGCGTAAACGAAAAAATTGCCGGAAGATTTTTCGACGAGCTCGCGGAACGTACGCAGCTCCTTGTCGCCGTTGTTGATCGTCGTCACGACGTGCTGCGGTTTTTTGCCGAGCTGATCGTAATAGTAATTCACGAAATACGGCGCATCGACGTTGTACGCGACCGTTACGCTGTCGGCTCCGTATTGCTGCTGCCAGTCGAGCGATTGCTCCACCAGTTCTTTCAGTCGCCCGAAATGATCGGTGAGGTGATACGGCTTATACGAACCGATGTACAACAACAGCCCGAGCACAATTCCCAGCGGCAGCACCGGCGCGATACGGCTGCGGTCGAACGCGGGCAGCCACGCGAACAAAAACATCAGCAGGAACGGAAAGCCGAAGAGCAGCACAGAATCCTGCAGCACGGGATTGCGCAGCACGGAATAGGCATAACCGATCACCAGCGGCAGCAACCACAGCAGCAGAGCGACGAGATGAAATTTTCCCGGGCGTTTGAAAAAAACGATCATCGTGCCGAGCCCGATCGCGAGCACCGCCCACATCACGCCGCGCGAGCCGTCGAAGGCGAACATCAAATGTTTTTGCAGAAAGGCCGGAACCGGTTTTCCGAGCCAGCCGCCCGGTCCGCCTACGCCGCCTGTTTTCAGCTGGTCGATGAAAATGCCGAGGTACGGAACAAACAGCAGCACCGCTCCCGCGCAAGCGAGCAGGAACGCGCGACGGTTGTGTTTCGGCACCAGGAAAAACCCTGCGAGCGAAAGCAGCGCCGCCATCAGCAAACTGAAGTAATGCGAATAGGCCGCCAGTGCTGCTGCAAGCGCGTAACCGATGAGATGCAGCCGTTTCGCTTTTTCCTGCGTGATGAGCTGCGTCAAAAAATACGCGGTGAGCAGCGTAAAGAACAATCCCGGCGCATACGGTCGCGCGAGCTGGCTGTACATCAATGGAAATTGCAGGAACGCCATGCCGGCCGCGGTGGCCAGCGCGGTAGCTTCGCCGAACCATTTCTTCGCGATGAGCGCCGCCAGCCAGACGGAAGCCGCACCCATCAACGCAAACGGCAAGCGCACTACGAACGGCGACAGCCCGAAACATTTCGTCCAGCACCAGAGCAATACCTGCGCGAAAGCCGGATGCCCGTCAGGACGCACGCCGCCGTCGATCATTGCGCCGAAGGACGGGAATTGCAATCGCAGCAGCGCGCTCACTTCATCGGCCGTCATCGATTCGGTGCCGAGGCTGCGCAAACGCATGGCCAGTCCCGCAAGTGTAATGCCGGCGAGAATAAACCAGATTCGCCGTTCGGGAGTCAAATTGATTTTCAGCAGGGGATTCACCGTCGTAAAGATAGCGCAACGCCGTTCCCCCGGCGAATCCCTCAAAAACCTTAGTTTTGCAGCCGGTCCCATGAGCAGCAAATCCTCGTATTTCGATCGTCTTGCCAGGAAACAAAGCAAACGCCGTTTCGGTTCGTACTACTGGCGCGACATCACGCAGTACTGCAACTATTTTTCGCACGATCAAATCAGTGTGCTGGAAATCGGTTGCGGAACGGGCGATCTCATCGGGAAGCTGAAAGGCAAACGCAAAGTCGGCGTTGATTTCAGCCCGGCGATGCTGGAAGAAGCGCGCAAAAAATATTCGGACGTCGAGTTCCTGCAGATGGATGCGGAACAATTGCAGCTCACCGAAAAATTCGATCTCATCGTGATCTCCAACCTCGTCGGTCACATCGACGACGTGCAGCATTTTTTCGAAAGCCTTCACCAGGTGATGCACCGCGACACGAAAGTGATCATCACCTACTACAATTACCTCTGGGAGCCGCTGCTGAAATTCTCCGCGTGGATCGGGCTGCGCAGCAAGATGCCGCTGCAAAACTGGCTCACGCTGAAAGACATTAACGGGTTGTTGGAGCTCGCCGGACTGGAAGTGTACCGCAACAATAAACGGATGATCTTCCCCGTGTGGATCCCGTTCTTCTCGTGGTTCTTCAATATGTTCCTCGGCAATTTCTTCCTCTTCCGCTGGTTGTCGATCAACATCTTCACCTTCGCGCGTCCCGACACGGGCAGCCCGCTGTTCCGCGATAACGAATACAGCGTAAGCGTCATCGTCCCGGCCCGCAACGAAAGCGGTAACATCGAAGATGCGATCCTGCGCACGCCGAAGATGGGCAAGCACACGCAGTTCATTTTCGTGGAAGGAAATTCCACCGACGATACCTGGGAAAAGATCAAAGCGATCAAGGAGAAATACGCCGCCACGCACGACATCAAAATCGCGCAGCAGAAGGGCAAAGGAAAAGCCGATGCGGTGCGCTTAGGCTACGACATTGCCGACGGCGACATCCTGATGATCCTCGACGCCGACCTCACCGTTCCGCCGGAAGACCTGCCGAAATTTTATCATGCGATCGCTTCGGGGAAAGGCGACTTCATCAACGGCACGCGCCTCGTTTACCCGATGGAGCAGCAGGCGATGCGTTTCCTCAACCTGCTCGGAAATCATTTCTTCAGCATGGTGTTCTCGTGGCTGCTCGACCAGCGCATCAAGGACACGCTCTGCGGCACGAAAGTGCTTTTCCGCCGTGATTATTATCGCCTCGTGCACAACCGCACCTACTTCGGCGACTTCGATCCTTTCGGCGATTTCGATCTGCTCTTCGGCGCGCATAAATTGAACCTGCGCATCGTGGAAGTTCCCATCCGCTACCGCCAGCGCACGTACGGCGAAACGAACATCTCGCGTTTCCGCCACGGGTTCATCCTGCTCGGCATGAGTTTCTTTGCGCTGAGAAAAATCAAGTTTATATAAAGAGAAGTTGCGAGGGGTGCGTGTTGCGAGGTGCGAAGGGAAGCGCGCTTAAGTGCTCTCAAGTGTCTTAAGTGGTTTTCATTTCTCCCCCGAAGCCTGCCGAAATTCCCCCGTTTACCACCACTCAGTACTCCATGATCATAAAATCATCGAAGTAGGTGACCTGCGGGCCGTTCTCATTCCATGAATAGATCGTGATCGTGTCTTCGGGATAATCCTGCGGGATCACGAAACGCAATTTCAATAATCCCCAGCCGTCGGCGGTTTCTTCGAGCGGCGTGCTGGACGTTTGCTGGAATATTTCGGGTTTGCCGGCGCTGGCGGACATTACGCCTTTGCCGGTTTCCGATTTGCGCCACACGGAAACTTCGTAGCGTTTTCCTTTTTTCACCGGGAGATGAATGGCGAACCCGAACTGGTTGCGCTCGTCGAGCTTCAAGGAAAATTTACCGCCGTGCGCATATTGGTTGCTGCGGCATTCCGCGCCCTGGAAGAACGTGATGCCGTCGGGAGAAACGAGTGAATTGTTCGAGACCGACTCCGCATCGCAGGAATACACTTTGATCGAATCGCGCGAAACGGTTCCGGCTGCTTTGCGGTTGATCTCGAAAAGCTGCTCGCCGGTTTTGGTATTCTCGAAAACCTTTTTGATCTCCACCGCGTGCATGCCGTCGTTCATGAGGTTCATCGCCGCCATCGTTTGCGACATCATGTCGGGCGTCATCATGTAAAAGCTCAGCAGCAGGTGCGGATATTTCTCGATGAGATCAACCGGGTCGATCGTCTTTTCCCAATCGTGGAAACGTTTTTCATCGTACGAATAGAAATACGCCTGCGGGTAAAATTTCTTCAGCGCGGGAATGTATTCCGTGCGTCCGCCGCCGCTGTAGCAAAGACCGAAATACAACCCGGGAGGCTGTTCGGCGAACGGGAATTCGTACGTCACGTAGATGCGCGGCACGTTCTTGTAGCGCGACATCACTTCGGCGGTTTCCAGCTTGGGATTGTAGAGCGCTTCGTACCAGTTGTAATACTGAATATCGCGCCCGATGTGGAAAAGAATGAAGATTGCCGTGAGCGTCGTAACGATGCGCGGCTTCGACAATACTTTTTCAAGACGTTTCCCCGGAACGATCAGCGAACGGATGGCGAGGTACGTGCCCGGGATCGCGATGAGGTACGCTGCGATGAGGTAGTGATAGCTGAAATGTTTGCCCACCATCACGATGCTTGCCAGCGTTGAAAGGAAAATGCCCGTCAGCAAACGCACCGACGCATCGCTCTTCCACTTGAATTTTTTCAGCACGAAGAGACGGATCATCGCCACCAGCATCACGCCGACCATCACGATGAACGTGATATCGCCGGAAACGATATTCCACAATCCTTCTTTGAACGCGTCGCCGTCGATCATCTTTTCCGAGCCGCCGCCGTAGATGCCGGAGTGGAACGTGATCTTCTCCAGCCACAGCATCACGTAATGGATCTTCGGCAGCGCGGGAATGAAGAACAGGAATCCCGCCACGATCATCGTCCCGATGTAGAGGAAACGATGCTTCCAGTTGCCGAGCAGCAGGAACGGGATGAGCAGCATCGGCGCGGTGATGATTTTCGTGATGAGCAGGAAGCCGCCGGTGATGCCGAACCCGATCGCGTAGTTGCGTGACGTTTTCGCCGTTAATTCTTTTTCGTGAATGAACGCGTAACACAGCACCATGAGCACGATCATCCCGGTAATGATGAACGGTTCCGGCTTGATGTCGGCCATGTATGTGAGCGCGTTGAAGAAGATGAGCACGCCCGACTGGAAATAGATCGCCAGCGGAAGGTTGTTGCTGATGCGGTAAATTTTTCGTCCCGCCCAGAAGATCACGCCGCAGTTGATCGCCATCAGCACCCAGAAAAGCGCATGCAGGTATTTCTCGGGATTTGCGATCACGTCCTGCGAAACGGTCGGCTGTTTGCCGGAGACCATGTAAATCGCACGAATGAAAAGTCCGCCGATCGCCTGCACCGTTGTCCCGGGATGATCGATGTGACCGACCTCGAGCTTTCCTGCCGCGATGTTCGTGCCGTTGAGCAGGTACGCGTAGCAGGGGTCGGGCCAGTTCATGTAATAATACCGCTGGTTCGCGACAAACAGGTAGTTGAACACGAGCACCACCGCGGGAATCAGCAGGAGCCAGCCGGTATTACGCTTTTTCATTGTTCCAAGTTTAAAGTTCAAGGTTCAAAGTTTTGTTCAACCGAACATGGAACCTTGAACCTTGAACCCCGAACAAAAGTTAGTCGAATTTTTCGGGACGCATCTGCGGGAAGAACAGCACGTCCTGGATGGAAACGTTGTTCGTCATCAGCATGGCGAGACGATCGATGCCGATGCCGATACCGGCCGTGGGCGGCATGCCGTACTCGAGCGCGCGCAGGAAATCGTGGTCGATGTACATCGCTTCGTCATCGCCGCGTTCCATGAGCTTGACTTGTTCTTCGAAACGCTCGCGCTGGTCGATGGGATCGTTGAGCTCGCTGTAGGCGTTGGCAATTTCTTTACCGTTTACCATCAGCTCGAAACGCTCCACGAGTCCTTCTTTGCTGCGGTGCTTCTTAGTAAGCGGCGACATTTCCACGGGATAATCCGTGATGAACGTCGGCTGGATGTAATGACCTTCGCATTTGTCGCCGAAGATCTTGTCGATGAGCTTTCCGCGGCCCATGCTCTTGTCGACTTCGAGGTGAAGCTGTTTGCAGGTTTCGAAAAGCTGCGTTTCATCCATGCTGCTCACGTCGATGCCGGTGTGTTCTTTGATGGCATCGTACAGCGTGACACGACGGAACGGCGCGCTGAAGTTGATGGCTTTGTCGCCGAACGGAACTTCGGCGGAGCCGTGCAGCGCGATGGCGATCTTTTCCAACATCTCCTCGCAGGCGCGCATCATCCACTCGTAATCCTTGTACGCGACGTAAAATTCGAGCACGGTGAATTCCGGGTTGTGCGTGCGGTCCATGCCTTCGTTGCGGAAGTTGCGCGAGAATTCATACACGCCGTCGAAGCCGCCGACGATGAGGCGCTTCAGGTAAAGTTCATTGGCGATGCGCAGGAAGAACGGCACGTCGAGCGCGTTGTGGTGCGTCACGAACGGGCGGGCGGCGGCGCCACCGGGAATCGGCTGCAGCACCGGCGTGTCCACCTCGAGCAGCCCTTTGTCGTTGAGGTACTCGCGGATGGTGTTGACCATCTTCGTGCGCTTGAGGAAACTTTCTTTCGTATTCGGATTGATCACGAGATCGGCGTAACGCTGGCGGTAGCGGAACTCGAGGTTGTGCACCACGTCGTGCGCTTCGCCGGATGCATCCACTTTCACGATCGGCAGCACGCGCAGCGATTTGCTGAGCACTTTCAGCGTCGTGACGTGAATGGAAATTTCGCCGACCTGCGTAGTGAACACGTAACCCGTGAGGCCGATGAAGTCGCCGATATCGAGCAGCTTTTTGAAAACCGTATTGTAAAGCGTCTTGTCTTCGCCGGGACAGATCTCGTCGCGGTTGACGTAGATCTGGATGCGGCCGGAAGCGTCCTGCAGCTCAGCGAAAGCGGCTTTGCCCATGATGCGAACGCCCATGAGACGGCCCGCAATGCGAACGTCCTTGTAGTTCGTCTTGTCGCGCTCGTAATTTTCGTGAATGTCTTTCGCGGTAACGTTGACCGGGAATTCTTCTGCCGGGTAAGGATCGATACCCAGCTTGCGCAATTCGTCGAGCTTCTGACGGCGGACGATTTCCTGTTCTGACAGTTGGTGGCTCATTGTTGTAATTAGAGAGCGCAAAGATAGAAAATGCGCCCTATGGAAACCGCAAAGACACAAAGAGCGCAAAGACTTCGCGGTTTTCTTCGCGGCCTTTGCGCTCTCCTGCCCGACAGCGTCATGCCGGCGGTACGGTTTTACTTTTCAATTAATGCGCCGAAAGCGTCTTGTGCAAACGATACGAATACACGAACGGCACCGCGACGAGCACCACGATGTACGCAGTGAAGAAGACGGCCATGATCTTCATCGGCAGCAGGAATATTCCCGGCAGCATGAGCAGCGAAGCGATCACCCAGATGCGGCCCGTGAAGCGGTGCGTGCGCGTCCAGACTTCATCGTTGTTGAGCGTCCACGGCGTGCGGATGCCGACGAAATAGTTGGGACGAATGCGGCCGAACTGGTTTCCCATCAGCAGGAACACAACGGTGACCAACGTGGTGATGATGATGCCGACGTTCAACTTTACGCCGAGCGGCACGAGGATCGTGAGCATACCCGCCACCGCCAGCACGAGCGTGATGAGAATGCGGAACCAGTAATAGGCGCCGCTGAACATCTCGTAATTTTTCTTGCGGGGATCGATGCGCGGCATCAACAGCATCATCAGGTAAATGCCGGTGTTGATCAGCGGAGAGAGGAACACGGCCCATTTCCCGGCGTAATTGTCGACTTCGCCGTCGGCATTCCAGTGGATCGGCACCTGTTGCGGGAAATCGTTCCAGCGGACGAGCGCAAAGACAAAAGGCACAAGAATAATCAGCCAGATGATCCAGTCGCGTTTGAGGAGTTCAGCGGTTTTCATAGTGGTTATTTTTTAGATTTCTTTTTTTTCTTTTCCGTGAAGGCCATCACCCAGGAAAGCATCTCGCCGAAGACCGTCGTGTTGAGCGAGTAGCGCACGAACTGTCCTTCTTTGATCGAGAGCACGAGGTCGGCCTGCCGCAGCAGATCGAGATGATGGGAAATGCTCGGCTTGCTGATCGTAAACGCATCCGCGATTTCGCCGGCCGTCATATCCTTCTCCCGCAGCATCTCGAGAATCTTTCTCCGCGTCGGGTCGTCCAGGGCTTTGAAGAGTGAATTCATGGGCCAAAGGTATAAAACATTTGTATAATTAGACAAACGTCTAAATAATTTTTCGGGCGGAAGTGACCGAATGAACTTTGCGCGTTGATTTACAGCAGATTAAAATAACGCCGTAAAATATTTTCTTCCCGGCTGTAATAAAACAGCACCCGCTGCTACTCATGTGCAGAAACTTAAAAAACCACCCGATGTCAACGATCAACTACATCCGACTCTTTGCTGCGATCTGTTTCGCGCTTCTCGTTTCCCGCCTGCATGCCGCGGAGCTTCCGTTTACCGTGAAGGTTTCGGGAAAAGGCTCACCGGTCATTTTCATCCCGGGCTTCACCTGCGACGGCAGCGTGTGGAATGCCACCGTCACGAAATTTTCTGCGACGAACGAATGCCACGTGCTCACCATTCGCGGCTTCGGATCGGAAGCGCCGTCTGCTACACCGTTTCATCTTGCTGATGTGAAAAACGGCATTGAAACGTACATCACCGATCATCAACTGAACCACGTCATTCTCGTCGGCCATTCGATGGGCGGATTTCTTGCGCTGTGGGTAGCGAGTGAAATGCACGACCGGCTGGCGGGAGTAGTCATCGTTGATGCCGTGCCGTTCATGGCTGCGTTGCGCGACAGCAGCGCGAAGGAAACCGGTTTCGATTCGACAGCCGCCGCACAATTCGAAGCGATGACGGCCAACCAATCGCCGCAGCTGCGTTTGCAATACGGCAAGATGACGGCGATGCAGCTGTGCCTCGACACGAATGCGCACGCTGCTATCGCTTCGTGGAGCGCCAAAGCCGACCCGCATACCGCCGCCACGCTGCTCATGGATATGTCGGGCACCGATTTGCGCGATGACATAGCGAAGATCCGCGTGCCGGTGTTGTCGCTCGTGGCGTGGGAACCCGGTTACGGCGTGCCGCAGGAATCGATTCGCGCAATGTATGCGCAACAATATTCGCTGACGCCGAAGCTGACGATGCACGTGGCAGATCACTCGCGGCATTTCATCATGTACGATCAGCCGGAATGGTTTTATTCCGAATTGAATACCTTCATCGCGCAGGTCGTTCCCACGTCGAAGAAATGATTGCCGCGGAAAAAGAAAAACAATTCGGTGCGCTCGTGGAGCAGTACAAGGCGAGCATCTGGCGCGTCTGTTACGCTTATCTCCCCGATCGCAGCTTCGCGGAAGATGTTTACCAGGAGATCCTCGCGGAAATCTGGAAAAGCATGGACCATTTCCGCGGCGCTTCGGGCTGGCACACGTGGATCTATCGCGTCGCGGTGAACACGGCAATCAACCACGGCCGCAAAGAGATCCGCCGTCCTGTCGATTTTCGTGAAAATCCTGTGGAGCTGCCCGACAATGATCCTGCCGAAACGGAAGCGATCGAATCCCTTCACCGGAAGCTGCACCAATGCATCGCGCTGCTGAGCGAGCAGGACCGCCTGATCATTTCGCTGCTGCTCGAAGAGCTTTCGTACCAGGAAATCGCCGACGTGACGGGGCTTTCCGTGAATCTCGTCGGCGTTCGTATCAACCGCATAAAACCAAAGCTGCATGGCTGCATCACATCCCGAACCTGAATTCTTCGACCAGCTCCGCAACGACTGGAAGCGGCAGACGAACACCCCGGCTGTCGACCTGTCGGCGCTGCGTGCGTCGGCGGAACAAGAATTGCAGCAGCAACAGCGGCGTCATTTGCGCTCGACGATTTTCGCTTCGATTTCATTCCTCGCAGCGATCATCGTTACGAGCAGCATCTTTCTTCGTTACAACGATCACGGCCCGCTGTTCTACGGCGCGATCATCGCGGTAAACCTGTTGATGATTTTCATGGGAACGATGCTGTGGCTCGGTGTGCAGAACGAACGCACGCGAAGCGACCTGAGCAACCTTGATTACATGAACGCCGGCCTGCGCCGTTTAAAAATTCGTCGCTTTACGATTCGTTACGCCATGCCGGTATACATGGTGCTCCTCTTCGCCGCACTATCCTGCTATTATGCGGACCTTTTTGCAAAGGCGAGCCTGCTGATGAATCTTGCGGTATACGGCGGAACGCTGGCGTACGTGCTCACGGTGTACCTGCTCACGCGGAGGAAAAACCGCAGGAAGCTCGACGAGATCGAACGCCTCATTCGCGGGCTGG
>CAMLEF010000091.1 GCA_946478675.1 uncultured Flavobacteriales bacterium
CTTCCATGCTCACGATGAACGTTGCGGTGAGGCCTTTGCACGGCAGCTCTTCGCTTTGATTCATCGCCCAGAAACCGTTCGTCAGGTAATCGTGCTCAACGGTGCTATGCGACTGAATGTAGCCGTAACCGCAATGGTGATTCGTCAGCAGCAGGCCTTTCCCGGAAATGAGCTCGGCCGTGCATCCGCCGCCGAACTGGCACACGGCGTCTTTCATGCTCGTGTGGTTGACGCTGTAGATGTCTTCCGCAGTGAGCTGGAAGCCGCGCGCTTTCATGTCGGTGATGTTGAGCTGGTCGAGCAGCACAGGCAGCCACATGCCTTCGTCGGCGCGTGCGGTGGTGAAGAGCGTGAGGAACGTGAGGGCGGTAAAGAGAATACGCTTCATGAGATGTTGGTTTTGCCGCAGAGGCGCAGAGAACACAGAGGCTCCGCGTTGCGGAAATGAAGCGTAAAAATAAGGGAAAGGCGGTTATCGAAGTACGATCCGGGATGAGCGGTAAAAGGGATTGCCGATTTAAAAATTGCCAATTGCAAAATTTAATGCACCTCAATACGCTTTCGCACTTACCACATCCACACCGAGCTTCGTGCAATTTGCCGGGCGGTCGAGCTTCCAACTGAAAAATTTCTTCTTGTGCGCTGGGACATATTCGTAAAGCACATAACGGCGCGTGTCAAGTACGGTATGCGTCGTGGAATAAAATTTAACTTCCAGTACCACGTCCTTGAAATTGGCAACAGTAGCCGTATTCTCAACTGTGGCATCCAGCTTCATTTTATCGCCCCAGAAATTCTCCTTGTACTTTCCATCGACTTTTAAAAACCGTGCCGGATCGGCGCGTTCCATTTCTTCCACGGTCATTACTTTCTCTTCGTAGGAAGCCTGCGAATAATTGTTGGAATTGTAGGGCCTGTTGCATTGTGCCAATACAAAAGTGATGTTCAACAGAAAAAGGGCGAATGAGACTCTCATAGACTTCATTTTCGCCAAAAATAGATGCCGCATTTTTCCCGAACCCTCCGGAACAGCTGCGCACGGAAAAGCTAACGCGTCTTTCGGAAAAGAAACGTGTCATTGAGAAAATCAAAAATGAGTTTTGGGAAAATTCAACCGGCAATCTCAATTGAGGAAATACATATCGAGCATTCCTTTATTCTTCGCGTCGATCTTGCCGCGGTAGGTCGTCGGAAATTTTTCACGGACCAATTCGTACGTGGCCTGCGAGATATTGATCTTTCCTGCAATAGAATTCTGCTCCATGCGCGCCGCCATGTTCACCGTGTCGCCCCAGATGTCATACTGGAATTTGTGATGGCCAACTACACCCGCCACGAGCGGTCCGCTGTGAATGCCGATGCGGATATCGAACGCATGCTCGCGGATTTTTTTCTGCTCTTCCACGAACGCCCGGAATTCCAAAGCCACGTTCGCCACGTCGACAGCGTGCGTCGTGTTCTTCACCGGCAGCCCGCCCACAGCCACGTAAGCATCACCGATCGTTTTGATCTTTTCCACGCCATACTTTTTCACGATCGCATCGAACGCCTGGAAATACGCGTCGATCTGCGCGATCAATGCTTCCGGCGTCATCCGCTCCGAGACTTTCGTGAAGCCGACAAAATCGGTGAACAGCACCGTCACCGAATCATAAAGATGCGTCGACGCTTTGCCGAAATTCATCAGCTCGTCGGCGGTTTCTTCCGGGAGAATGTTCAGCAGCAACCCGCGCGACTTCGACTTCTCTTCTTCGATCTGCCGGTTCTTCTCGAGAATTTCATCGTAGCTTTTCTTCAGCTCTACATTCCGCAGTCGAAAGATCTCGTTGTCGCGCTCCTTCATGTTCAGCTGGTGCTCGATCTCCGCCTGCACCGCTTTCTGTTCGGCCACCGCCAGCTCTTTCGTTCGTTTGCGAAGAATGATCTCGGCGCGGTGGATCGACAGCGTGATGTAATACGCCCAGATGCCGATGAACACGAACGAAAGCGCCATGTTCGACACCTTGAAGAATTGAAGGCTGCCAGCGCCCAAATGATAAACCGGCGTCAGCGTGTGCAGGTATAATTCGATGAACATGAACCCTGCAACGCACATCACGAGCAGCAGCGATTTCCAGACGAAGTTCCCGCGCGGCTTGAGGAACGGGAAAATGCCGACGACGGGAATGAAATACTGGAATCCTGTTTCTGTCCCGAGCAGCCACACCGCAATCACCTGGTGAATAACGAGCTCTCCCAGCGCAATCGTCATGCTGATCATGTGGTAGCCGTGGCGATTGAAAAGAATGGCAGCCACATAACACGCGATGCTCACGAGCTGGATGTACACCATCGTGGGCAGGCCGAGCGAATAAAAGATGAACGCCCAAACAAGGTGCGCCATCCACGCGCCCGTTTCTGCAACGTTGGCGACGGTATAAAAACGCGAATTCTCCAGCTCCACCGCTTTGGGAAGCGTGTCGAAATGCAGGTAAATACGTTTGAGAAGCCCGATGATTGCCTGGAACAGGCGCATCCCGAAAGATAGTGATTGCCGATAAACTGCTGCGGGAGTTGTCTTATTTATCAATCCACGCGCAGTGAATCTTTCAGTGATTTACCGAAGATCTCGCGGCCCATGGTGGGTTTACCCAGCAATACCTCGCGGAAGTTCGTCTCGTCGGAAGAAATCCCAAACTGGAATTTGTTTGGAATTTTTTGACGCTGAAAATTTCTGCTTAATAGAAGGTGAAAATCTGAAGTACGCAGGCGACTGGTAGTACCTCAATCTTTCACGCATCGTATAGAATAGCCTTCGCCCAAACTACAGAAGCGACTGGCTGCTCCGTAGCTGATGTTCTGCAGAATCAAAACATACGCCATCTGCGTAGTGTCGAGCGTGGTGCCCCACCAGAAACCCATTTGACCTTTCAGAATAAAGTATCCACCCCCCGACACTCCTCCGCCGGGGAAAGCGTTAAACCCGCTTTCGTTTGTACCATCTCCACGGTTGACCCAGCTGTGTGTGCTCTTCATTTTACGTCCGGCGTTGAGCTCCCCTCCGAGGAAATCCGTAAGCTGCCGCCACTCGTTCATATCCGGAACATGCCAGCCCGCCGGTGCGAGCCCACGCGGATCGTTCACTGCATGCCAATTATAATACCTTCCGTAATACTGTGCGTTAACCGGATCAAAATCCAGACAGGCGCAGACCGGCTTATTTTGCTGGCTCATGTCTCTCCATTCTTGCTCATTTTCTGCTTCGAAGATGGGATCCCCGTTTCTGAATGTGATAACGTCAAGATTTCGGTCCGTCCATACCTGTTGACCGATAGTTATTGAAGGAATTTCCAGCGTCATTGGAGTCTATTTTTTCCAATGTAATGCTATTTCGCTCTCGTCCGGTTTCCTCTTGCCTCGTGCGTTACTTCTGCGAGTCCGAGCTTTTCCATCAGCGGCGGAACCCGGTATAAGAATGTGAGCCAGCTTTTGCGTCATTTTCTCCAGAGAATAAACGCAGTCACATAAATCCGAGGGACAAGGATAGGCATTGACATGCCTATAGTGCCGTACCTGTTTATCTTGACTAGTTACTAAAAGAAAAGGGCGCAAAGAGTTTGATTTCTTTGCGCCCCTTGCGTCTTTGCGGTTAAGCAGAATTACCGTTGATCTTTTTTCTTTTTAAAACGTTCTGCGAGCGAGCCGAGACCGTCGATGATCCTGCGCAGCACATCGAAATACAGCGTGATCACCATGATGAGCGACATGCTCCAGAGCACGCAGAGATTCACCCAGAACGTGTCGAAATAACGGCCGAAGAACTTCTTGCGCGGCGCGAAGAAATGCGAGTTGCCGAAATCCGACTGGTACGGTTCCATGAACACCGGGTCGGCGCGCTGGATGAGAATGCCGTCCTGCTCGATGATCTTGTTGAACTCATTCGCATTGCGCACGAGGTCGCTGATGCTTTCGTTCATGTAATCGTCTTTCAGCTTGTTGAACGCTTTCTTCTTTTGATCCGTCGCAACCGCATTCGCGCCGGTCGTGCGATCGCGTATCACTTTGTCGCGGGCCTCGTTGTTCGTGTTGAAGATCTTCACGTAAACCGAATTCACCGTATTGAGGTAATCGCGGAAATTGTTCGGCGGAAGGCTGCCGTCTGCCGCAAGTTCGTTGAACGTCTCCGGCTTCACGGCTTCAACTTTCTTCGTCAGGCCGTCGAGCTGCGAGGTGAGCTGTGTACCGAGGGCGTTGATCTTCTTGCGGCGGGCAAGCTCTTTCAAGCGCGCATAATCGTTGGCAATCTCGTGCTGCAGCAGCGTCACGTCGTTGATCTGGTCTTTCGCGAGCGAATCGGTGTGATCTTTTACAACGCCTTTACGCGCATTTGCAAAAGCCTGCGGCGTGATCACTTTAGCATTCGTTTCGCACTTGTCGATCTTGCCGCGGAGATGCGGAATCCAGTAGTTCTTCCGGAAATCCGCAATGCTCATGATCTCTTCGTACTTGTAGAACTGCCGCTCGTACGCGTTGTTGCGGAACTGGTCCACCGCCAGCGCTTCGAAAGCCCAGCGCGACGCCATCATCTCGCCGGCCACCGGCACCGTGCGCTGCGAAGTGATCGTCGGGTTCAGCTTTTCGAACTTGACGATGACACCGCTGAGCAGCAGCTGCGGAATGATGAGGAACGGAATGAGAATGTAGATCGTCACCGCGGAATTGAACGCCGAAGAAATGTTCAGCCCGAGCATGTTCGCGAAGCACGACGTGGTGAACAGCACCAGCCAGTAATCGAACCACATGCCATGGATGCCGAGCACCGAATTGCCGACCGCCACGAACATTATCGTCTGGATCGCCGAGAGCACGAACATGATCAGGATCTTCGACATGAGGTAACTCGAACGACTCAGGTTGAGGAACGATTCACGCTTGAGGATCTTGCGGTCGCGGATAATTTCTTCGGCAGAAACGGTGAGGCCGATGAACAGCGCCACCACCACCGACATGAAAATGTAAGCCGGGATGTTTTCGTTCTCGCGGAAGCTGTAGCCGATCGTGTTCGAAACGTCGGTGTTGAAGAAACGCACGAGGTACGAAAGGATGAACGCAAGCACCGGCGCTTCGAGCAGGTTGATGACCATGTACTGCGTGTTCGTCAGCTTCGAACGAACGTCGCGTGTCATGAACACTCCCATCTGCTTCAGGCGGCCCGGGATGTTGAACGTGCTCTCGGGATTATCGGTGGTCGGCGCAACAGCTTCCTGCTTCGCCTCGATGTGATCCCGGTAAAACTGGTTCCACTCCGACGGCGACACTTTGCGGTTGCGCGTGAGGTTGCCATATTCATCCACCACCTTCGATTCGATGATATTGAAGATCTGCTCGGGATTCACGTTACCGCAGGTCGGGCATTCGCTCTCGTCGCTGTTGACGTGGTTCACCATCTTCTTGAAGTAAACCACCGCGTCCACCGGGTTGCCGTTGTAGATCGGGTAACCGCCGTTGTCGAGGATGATCAGCTTGTCGAACATCTTGAAGATATCCGAAGAAGGCTGGTGAATAACGACGAACACGAGCTTGCCTTTCAGCGCCAGCTCCTTCAGCAAGTCCATGATGTTTTCCGAGTCGCGCGAAGAAAGACCGGAAGTCGGTTCGTCGACGAAAAGCACGGAAGGCTCACGGATAAGCTCGAGCGCGATGTTGAGGCGTTTGCGTTGTCCGCCGGAAATGGTTTTCTCGAGCGGGCTGCCCACTTTCAGGCCGCGCGCTTCGAAAAGCCCGAGGTCGGCGAGCAGCTCGTCCACCATTTTGCTGATGGCGGCGTCGCTGAGATTGCCGAAGCAGAGCTTGGCATTATAGAACAGGTTCTGGAAAACGGTGAGCTCCTCGATCAGCAGGTCATCCTGCGAAACGTGGCCGATCACGCCTTCGATCTTGTCCTTCTGGGTGTGAATGTTGATGCCGTTGATCAGCACTTCGCCTTTGGTCGGGGCTTCGTTGCTGTTGAGCACGTTGAGCAGCGTCGATTTGCCGGCGCCGGAACCGCCCATGATACCGATGAGGCGGCCGGATTCTTCCTGGATGTTGACACCGCGCAGGCCGAGCTTACCGGTCTTGAACTTGTACTCGATATTGTTCGCCTGGAACGTAATGCGCGAGCCGGTTTTGCTGCTCAGGAACGCGCTGATGATGTCGCTGTAATAGATCGGCTGCACTTTCGAGCTGCGCAGCGAGGAGCCCGGCGTGAGGATATACACCTTGTTCAGGAGCATGCCCTGGCCGTTGAGGTTCAGCTCGGCGTCACCGTTGTAGCGGCAGGCGTACATGCCCACGCTCGGAATGTATACGACGACCACGCGCCCGTTGCCGAGCGATTCGGCGTAGATGTGATGCGCCTGCTGGTAATTCGTATCGCGGATGCCGTCGATCAGCAGGAACTCGGCGATGTCCGGCATTTCCTTCACGTCTTTCTCGACGAAATCACGAAGGCGGCCGAATTCACCGGACTCGATGTTGAACGTTTCGGAAACGGTCTGCACGAATTCCAATTCCTGCTCGGAAATCTCGTAGCTGGAATGAATGAACTCGATGAGTCGCAGCAGCACGACGACTTTCTGTTTCTGCGTCAGCTCTTCGTTGATCTGCGAACAGATGCGAAGCACTTTCACCGAGTTCACCGACGTACGCTTGGCAGAGCCGTCTTTACGCTTGGCAACCTGGTGATGCTGCTCGAGAAATTCGTCGAAAAGAGTGAGGTATTGCTCAACCAGGTCAAGGCTGAGCTGCTGTTTGAGGAACGATTCGACGATACCCCTGCTGGCAGAAGTAACGCCGTCAACCTTCGCAATGATCGCGAAGAGTTGCATGAGGGCTTTCAGAATCCGTTCACTCATAAAAGTCGGCTAACCGGCTTGGGTGTCAAAAATAGAAAAATCTGATTGAGAGGCAAGTGATTCCGACAGGGCGGTCGCGCGGGTTAACTTGCCGGGCAAAGGTAAACCAATTAGTGAATTTGTCTATTTGTTGATTGGCGAATTTGTCGATGGGCGCAACACACGTTTCTACCTAAAAGAAAAGGCCGGAAATTCCGGCCTTCTGTATCACTTATCATGATCAACGGTCACCCGCCAATCATCGACAAACAGACTGATTACTGTTTGAATCCGATCAGCATCACTGCGCAACCGGAGTCTTTGCCGGACGACGGGTTGAGCGATGCTTCGATAGCTACTTCAACCGTCGCATTGACTTTGAAATCCCAGTACGGTGCGTAGTTGTGCTGGCTGTTGGAGAAGATGAGCTGGCGCGTGCCGGTGTTCGGATCGACGGAGTAGATCGAGAAGATCAGGTTGCCGTCGGTGAGGCCGCTGGCTGCAGCGATGCGGTACGTTGATCCTGCGAAGAACGTAGTGTGGAATTCCGCATTCTGGCCGGAGAGCACGAGCGCGCGGTAGGTCTGTCCGTCGGAAACGAACGGGGGAATGATCTTCGCTGCGCAGAGTTTCGCCGTAGAATCACACTGGGCCGAGCCCTGCTGGAAAGCGAATACACCCGTAAGGAGGAATACGAAGAGGAGAAGCTTTTTCATAACGAGAGCGGGGTCGGTTATTGGATGATGTAGTTACGGATTGCAGTTACTTTTTCGAGCAGCGCATTGATCTGCTCCGGCGAAATTTTCACCTCGGTTTTGCCGTTGATCGTGGTGATCTTGTTCGCTTCGTCGTTGGTCGGTTCGGCGAACGTGTACTTGATCTCGATCTTCTGGTATTCGTCGTTGAGGTCCTGGAACAGCTTCACGAGGTCTTTGTATTCGGGCTTCAGTTCACCGGTGTCGGGCTGGCCTTCTGCAACAGGCTGCTTGCCGACTTCTTTCAGCAGGTTGACGATACCGGCAGCGGTACCTTTCTGCTCGCCGATGCGAACGCTCATGTTCTCGTTCTGCTTCTGCTTGTAAACGTTCAGCGCGAAGTAGATGCTTTCTACCCAGCCGCCGGCGAGGATCAGCGATGCCGTGTTCTCCTGGTCGCTTTCGCGGAGGAAGTTGTCGGAACGGCGGTACGCTTCACCAACGAGAACGAGGATGGAGTCTTTTTTGCCGATGTTGTCGTTGAAACGTTTCATCAGTCCGGCGTCGAAGCTGCCCGTGATCTTGAGCTGCTCGCCGAGCTGAACGACGTTCTTATAGTATTCCATCGCATCACCGTTGTTGTCGTACATGGTGATGTAACCGAGGTCGGCGCCGTAAATGCCCAGGTTAAGGGCGCGCTTCATGCCGTCGGAATATTTGGAGAGATTGCCGGAAGGATTGAGCATGCTCTTGTCGTAAAGCGCACCGCTCTTTTTGATCATATCGGCAACGATCATCGGGGACGGCATCAGGAAGCTCTGACCTTTTACTTTAAGGCCGGTTACCGTGATGGAATCGTCTTTCTTGACCAGGGTATCCTTGTCGTCACCATCGCCGCCATTGCCACAGGCGTAAGCGAAAAAAGAAACTGCGCCGAGCGCAAGAACGTAATTACGGAGTTTCAACTTCATCGGACGGGAAGCGTTTGCAGGTGTTTTAAAAGTCGCCGCAAGTAAGTTAAAAAACGGGAGTTTTCAAAAACGATTTTTGAATTAATCTTCACATAACGGGGATTGGTCTTTCCAAAAAGGGAGTTAGGCTGTACCCGAATGGAAGCTGCCGGAGAAGTGTGCTGGCATTCGGTAATTCGGCAATTCGTAATTCGGGCATTCGTAATGGGCTCTTTGCTTGATGAGGTTGTCGGAACCGATGCGAAGGACGACTTACCAAGCACCGTTTTCCTATTTTTAGCGCCAAAACCAAACCATTCGTGAAAAACCGTCCGCTGATCACGCTGATCTCCGTTTTCTTTTTCTGGGGATTTGTTGCCGCTTCGAATACCGTCCTGATCGGGCTTTTTAAAAAGAATTTCGAGCTGAGCCAGACGCAAAGCCAGCTGGTGGATTTCGCGTTTTACGTCGCCTATGCGCTGGGCTCGCTGGTCTACTTTCTTATTTCACTTTCGGCCGGTGATCCGCTGAATAAGATCGGCTACAAAAAAGGACTCATTGTCGGGCTCATCATCTCTGCGATCGGCGCGCTCGGTTTTATTCCTGCGGAAATGCAGCAATCGTTCCCGCTGATGCTGGGGTCACTGTTCACGATCGGTCTCGGCTTTGCGCTGCAGCAGATCGTTGCCAACCCGTACGTCATTGCGCTGGGCGATCCTTCCACGGGTGCGCACCGCGTGAGCCTGGCGGGCGGCATCAATTCATTCGGCACCACGATCGGGCCGCTGCTGCTGGCGGTCGCTGTTTACGGCAGCATCTCGGGCAGCTCCTCTTCCATCTCGATCAACGGAACAAAAAAAGATTTCCCGGTCGCCATCGAACGCACCACCGGAAAATCGGAAGTGCAGACAGCGGAAGTCGTGCACGAAGGCAGCTATAATTTCCAGGAGAAGAATTATTACCTGCTGTACGTCAACAGCCACGTCAATTTCTACAGCTCCGTTTACGAATCGATCTCGAAAAGCGGTCGCGGCGGATTGCTGCTTGCCTACAGCAACGATTCGAGCGCGGAGAATGCGATCGGCAGCCTGAAGAAACGTTTCCCCGGCATCCGCACACCGATCCTGCGCATCGACACGGCACAGGCGGCCATGATCATGAAAGCAACCGGGCCGGTGATGCTCGAAGTCAAATATTACGGCGTCGACAAAGTGCTGCTTCCGAGCCTCATTCTCGCCGGCGCATTCTTGCTGTTTGCTTTGCTGCTCGGCGTTTCCGCATTACCGCCGATCACCAACAATGAAAAACTTTCCGGCGATCTCGGCGCGTTGCGTTACCCGCAGGTATGGCTGGGCATGCTGGCAATCTTTATTTACGTCGGAACGGAAGTCACTATTCAGAGCAACCTGCCGGAATACATGCGGCGCCTTTTTCATAAAGAACCGAGCTCGACGGTGCACCTCATTTCCTTGTACTGGGGCAGCCTGATGATCGGCCGCTGGGTGGGCGCGCTCACGGTCTTCAACCTGAAAGGCTTTATGAAAAAACTGATGACGGTGATCGTCCCGCTGATCGCTTACGGCGTGATTCTGCTCGTCAATTACATCAAAGGCAGCCCGATGACCGACCTGCTGAAATACGTTCCGTTCATCGGCATCGTGATCCTCGGTTTCTTCCTGGCGAATGAAAAACCTGCGCGGACGATGGTGCTGTTCGGGCTGATGGCGGCGGTGATGATGATCGCCGGCATTCTCGTGCGCAACGAATGGAGCGCTTTCTGCTTCATCAGCGGCGGACTGTTCTGCTCGGTGATGTGGCCATGTATTTTCAGCTTGTCGATTGCCGGTCTCGGAAAATACACGACGCAGGCCTCGAGCCTTCTCATCATGATGATCCTCGGCGGTGCGCTCATTCCGCCGTTCCAGGGCATTATCTCCGACAGCTTCGGCGACAAAGCGGAAGGCATTCACCTCTCTTATCTCGTACCGATGGCCGGCTTCCTTTATCTCGCGTTCTTCGGCTGGGCAGTGCGCCGCTCGCTGAAAAAGCAAGGCATCGATTACGATCAAAGCACCGGCTCGCATTAAACCGGATCATCCGCATAAACGAAAACGGGTCGACCACTGGTCGACCCGTTCCGTTTAATTCCGATCGGGAAATCGCTTATGCGAGGCTTTCCAGCACGGCGTTGATCTTCGTGAAGTCCGGAATTTCGCCGGCATTTTCCAGCACTTCCGCGTAACGTACAACGCCTTCTTTGTCGATCACGAAGGCCGAACGTTTGGAAACACCGTGCAGGCCCATCGCGCCGAACGAATCGTAAAGGCTGCCGAAGGCTTTGCTCGCTTCTTTGTTGAAGTCGGACAGCAGCTGGAACGGCAGGTTCTGCTCTTCTTTGTAGCGAACCAGCGTGAACGGGGAATCGACGGAAATGCCGAGGACTTCCGCATTCGCTTTGGAGTAGCGGGCGATGTCGTCGCGGACGCCGCAGAGCTCTTTCGTGCAGGTGCCGGTGAAGGCGAACGGGAAGAACAGGAGCAGCACATTCTTCTGCCCTTTGTACTGGCTGAGCGTAACGGCTTCTTTGTTCGTGTTGAAAAGTTTGAAATCGGGTGCGGTGGATCCGGTGGTGATGCTCATGGTTTAAAGTTCAAGATTTGATGTTATGTTCGTTTCTGCGGACTGCGCAGCAAAGATGGCGAGTATTCCTTTCCCGGAAAATAACCTCCTTCTATAACAATATCATTATTTGTTATGATCAACTTCATTCGTCCTTCGCGCAGAAGGGCTAATTTTGCATCGGTGAAGATCAACTGTCTTCCGCATCAAACCTGAACATCTAAAAACCATAAGCAATGCAAGTATTAGTTGGAAAAAAAGCGCCGTCGTTCAATGCGAAGGCCGTCGTTAACGGTAAAGACATCGTCGACTTCTCGCTCGATCAGTTTGTCGGCAAGAAATATGTCGTCTTCTTCTTCTACCCGAAAGATTTCACCTTCGTTTGCCCGACGGAGCTCCACGCTTTCCAGGAACTGCTCGGCGAATTCGAAGCGCGCAACACGGCCGTCGTAGCCTGCTCTACCGACACGGAAGAGTCGCACTGGGGCTGGCTCCAGATGACGAAAGAAGCCGGCGGCATCAAAGGCGTTACCTACCCGGTTGTTGCCGACACGAACAAAACGATTTCCTACAACTACGGCGTGCTCAACGGCACCTACGACGCTGACGAGAATGGCAACTTCATGGCGACGTCCGAAATGATCGCTTACCGCGGCCTGTTCCTCATCGACAAGAACGGCGTGGTGCGTCACCAGCTGATCAACGACCTTCCGCTCGGCCGTAACGTACAGGAAGCGCTTCGGATGGTCGACGCGCTCCAGTTCAACGAAGAGAACGGCGAAGTTTGCCCGGCCAACTGGGTCAAAGGCAAAACCGCGATGAAAGCGACGCACGAAGGTGTTGCCGCTTACCTCTCGAAGAACTAAGCGTTCGCATTTTTATAAAAAGCAGCATTGGAATTTTCCTTTGCTGCTTTTTTATTGAAGTGAGGTGAACCACGGAGACACGGGCGCACGGAGAAATACAACTCCGTGCCTCCGTGTCTCCGTGGTTATACATCTGCGTTTTGCCGTGGCATCAAATCAAAAATAAATCGTAAATCGTAGCTCATAATTCGTAAATCCTCATGCAGCGTTTTCTCACCCGGTTCACCATCCCGCTGATCGTGCTGTTCAGCGTGTGGGCTTCTGCGAACCTGAAGTGGGGCGGCAAACACTGGAAATACACGATCATCTCCGACGGAAAAGGTTATTACGCGTACCTGCCGGCGACGTTCATCTACCACGATCTCAATCTCGGTTTCTTCGACACGATCGAAGCGACGTATTACGATGAGCACGTGAAGTACGATTACCGCAGCAACGCTTACGGCAAAAGCATCGACAAATATTTCTGCGGTGTCGCGGTGCTGCAAACGCCGTTCTTCCTCGCAGGACATCTCGCCACGTTAATCAGTGGAAAGCCGGCCGACGGTTACTCCATTCTCTACGTCACGTTCATTTGCTTCGGCGCTATTTTCTATCTCACGATCGGGCTGCTCTTCCTGCAGAAATTCCTGCGCATGCACGGCGCTTCACCGGGACAATCGGCATTCATCGTTGCGCTCATTTTCTTCGGAACGAACTTGTTTTATTACGCGATCGTCGAGCCGATGATGTCGCACGTGTATTCGTTTGCACTTGTGAGCATCTTTCTTGTCGTGGCGAAAAAATGGACGCAGCGGGGAGAACGGAACTATTTGCTGCGAATGGCATTGCTGCTCGGGTTGATCACGCTGGTGCGGCCCGTGAATGCGCTGATTGTTTCCTGGCTGATCGTCGAAGCCGGCGGCGTACGGGCGTTGCTGCTGCGGATTAAAAATTCAGTCGACCTGAAGCTGCTGCTCGTTTCACTGGCGCTTTTTATTCTTCCCGTCTCGCTGCAATTCATCATTTACTATTTGCAGACCGGGCATTTCTTCGTCGACGCTTACGGGAAAGAAGGCTTTGATTTCCTCCATCCGCAGATCGGCCCGTTCCTTTTCAGCTATCGGAAAGGCTTGTTCGTTTATTTGCCGCTGACGCTGGTGGCGCTTGCAGGATTTTATTTCTACTGGAAAAAAGACAGCCTCCGCGCGTTGTGGTCGTTTATATTTCTCGCGATCGTCATTTACGTTTTGTCCAGCTGGTGGATGTGGTA
>CAMLEF010000092.1 GCA_946478675.1 uncultured Flavobacteriales bacterium
CAAAGCGAGCAGTCGACGCAATCGCCGAGCTCTTTCTGCGGTTCTTTTTTGCTCACGTGCCCGCGCGGTTCGCCACGCACATAGTCATACGCGACGACGATCGAATTGCGGTCGAGCATCACGCCCTGCAAACGTCCGTAAGGACAAACGATGAGGCAAGCCTGCTCGCGGAACCAGGCGAAGACGAAGAAGAAAACGCCGGAGAAGATGAGCAGCGAAACGAACCCGCCGACGTGTTTCGACAGCGGCTCGGAAATAATTTTGATCAGCTCGTCGCTGCCGATGATGTAGGCGAGGAAGAAGTTCGCGATGATGAACGAGAGGAGAAAGAAGATGCCGAGCTTCACGCCGCGCTTGCGGATCTTTTCGGCGTTCCACGGCATTTGCGAAAGCTTGCGCTGCTCGTTGGCATCACCTTCGATCCAGTATTCGAGCTTCCGGAAAACCATTTCCATGAAGACCGTTTGCGGACAGGCCCAGCCGCAGAAGACACGGCCGAAGACCACGGTGAAGAGCACGATGAAGACGATAAACGTCAGCATGCCCAGGCCGAAGATGACGAAATCCTGCGGCCAGAAAATAACGCCGAACAGGATGAATTTGCGTTGGATAATGTTGAACAGGAACAGCGGGTCGCCGTTCACACGGATAAACGGAAGCGAGAAGAAGAGAACGAGGAAAATGACGCTTACGATTCCTCTCGCTTTGTAGAACTTCCCGTGTGGTTTTTTCGGGAAGATCCAGTTCCGTTTTCCTTCTTTGTTGATGGTTGCAATGGAGTCGCGAAACGATTCGTGCCCATTCTCCTCATTCTTGTTTTCTTTCGTTAGCGCATCTTCCGGTTTCATAGCGGGTTATTTTTTCGCGCTGTCGGCTGCCGGCGCGGATTTGGTACTGTCCGCCGCGGGAGCACTGTCAGCGAGAGGCTTTGCGCCATCCTCGATGTACAGCTCACCTTGTTTCTCTTTCGCGTTCGGCGGGTTCGTACCGCGGAGAGATTTGATGTAGCTGGCGACCTGCTGCATTTCGACGGGCTTCAGCTCACTGCCCCACTCGCGCATGCCTTTGTCGGTCCAACCGTATTTAATGGATTTGAAAATGCTTTGAATGTTGCCGCCATGCAGCCAGTAGTCGTCCGTGAAATTCGGGCCGATCTTGCCTTCACCGTTGTCACCGTGGCAGGCTTTGCAGTTCGTCATGAAGATGGCTTTGCCTGCCGCGATCGACGTTTCATCGGTCAGCAGCGTTACGTTCGTTTCGTCAACGAGGTTCGCGGCGGTCTTGCGGTATTCGGCTTTCTGCTCTTCCCCTTCTTTCAGCTGTGCCTGGTATTCTTCGAGCGAAGATTTGCCGGTATGCATGACGTGGAAGTGGAAGAGATAAATAACCGCGAATATGATCGTCACGTAGAAACCGTATTTCCACCACGGCGGCAGGTTGTTGTCGAGCTCCTGGATACCGTCGTAGTTGTGGTCGAGCATGATCGCGTGCTCTTCTTCGACGGCTACGGAAGCGTTGAGCTTTTCTACGAATGCCGGCATTGCAGACGGACGTGCAGCGCGGGCTTGGGCGCGGCGTTCGTCACGGTCGAGCAGGTGCATGCCCGTGCGGTACAGCATGTAGATGATCAGGATCTCGATGAGGATCACCGACAGCATGATGTAGAAGTTGATGCCGCCCATTCCCCAGTAATCGAACGGAAGCGGTGCGGCAGCAGGTGCCGCGGCGGGCGCTGATTGCTGACCGTACATCGTGCCCGCGAGCAGCAGGAACGCAACAACCGAAACGATCTTCGCTTTGTCCTTATTGTCTTTCTGCTTTTTCACCTGCAGCGCAGCTCCGGCTTTCACGACTTCCGCCATGCCGATGATGACGAACAGGAGCAGTACGATCATGGCGAGCATGACGTCGAATACACCGTTGGAAAAAAGCGTTTGTTGTTCCTGCACCGGTGCCGCCTGCTGGGCTGCAAGCGCCGTGGAAGCTAAAGCTGCGGCAATCGTGAGAAATTTTCCCGTTTTAGAGGTGCTCATAAAATTTGCTGTTGTCGGTTAGACTGGATTCGTTTACTGTTCACCGGGTGTTTCTTTTTCTTCTACCGGCATGGCCGCGAGATAGCGGAAGCGGTCCTGGTCGGCTTTCCATACGTACAGGAAGAGCACGAGAAAAAAAAGGAAGAACACGAGCAGCGAGATCAGCGGGAAAATCCCGACGCCGGTGATGGAGGTGAGATAGTTGATGAATTTCATGGCCGTTTATTTTTGAGCGGATGCGTCTGCGGTTGTGGTTTGCGGCTTCGCTTTGATGTCGGTGCCGATGCGCTGCAGGTAAGCGATCAGCGCTACGATCTCGTCGTCCGGCTCGGGTTTGCGCACCAGCTCGCCGTCGTCGTCAGCCAGCTGCACTTTCGATGCGATGAGGCCGTCGGCGATCTTCTTGCCCTGTGCTTTCGCGTCGGCAACGGCTTTCTGGTCGTAACCGTTTTCATACGGAACACCCAGCGTGATCATCGCGCGGATCTTCGCCGGCGTTTGCGTGAAATCGATTTTGTCTTTGTAGAGCCAGAGGTAACGCGGCATGATGGAACCTTCGGAAGTCGAAGTCGGATCATACATGTGGTTATAATGCCACTCGTTGCCGTATTTGCCGCCTACGCGCGCCAGGTCGGGGCCCGTACGTTTCGATCCCCACTGGAACGGGTGGTCGTAAACGAATTCGCCGGCTTTGGAATATTCACCGTAACGAACGGTTTCCGAACGGAACGGGCGGACCATCTGCGAGTGACAGGTATAGCAGCCTTCACGCACGTAGATGTCGCGGCCTTCGAGCTCGAGCGGCGTATACGGTTTCACGCTGGCGATCGTCGGAACGTTGGACTCGACAAGGAACGTCGGAACGAATTCGATGATGCCGCCGATCGCAACTACGACGAGGCTGGCGACGAGCATCTGCACGGGGCGACGCTCGATCCAGCGGTGCCAGTGCTCTTTGCCATGGATCGTGTATTTCTTCGGCAGCGCCGGGGCTTCCGCTTCTTCGTTCTCCTGGAAGTTGCCGGACTTCACCGTCTTCACGAGGTTGTAGCCCATGAGCAGCGCACCGGCGAGGTAGAGCACGCCACCGAGCGAACGCATCGCATACATCGGGGCGAGGTGCGTTACCGTATCGAGGAATTTATTCGCAAGCGTGCCGTCCGGGTTGAACTCTTTCCACATGAGGCTCTGCGTGAAACCGGCCCAGTACATCGGGACCGCATCAAAGAGAATACCGAGCGTGCCCAGCCAGAAGTGTACGTTGGCGAGCTTGCGGCTGTACAGGTTCGTGCGGAACATGCGCGGGATAAGCCAGTAAAGAATACCGAAGGTCAGGAAGCCGTTCCAGCCGAGCGCGCCGACGTGTACGTGAGCAATGGTCCAGTCGGTGAAGTGGCTGATCGCGTTGACGTTTTTCAGCGAGAGCATCGGTCCTTCGAACGTCGCCATGCCGTAAGCGGTGATCGCAACGACCATGAATTTGAGCACGACGTCTTCGCGGACTTTATCCCAGGCGCCACGCAGCGTCAGCAGGCCGTTGATCATACCACCCCACGACGGAGCGATGAGCATGACGGAGAACACTACGCCGAGCGATTGCGCCCAGTCGGGAAGCGACGTGTAAAGCAGGTGGTGCGGGCCGGCCCAGATGTAGAGGAAGATGAGCGCCCAGAAGTGAATGATGGAAAGACGATAGGAATACACCGGGCGCTGCGCCACTTTCGGAACGAAGTAGTACATCAGGCCGAGGTACGGCGTAGTGAGGAAGAACGCTACCGCGTTGTGCCCGTACCACCATTGCACGAGCGCGTCCTGCACGCCGGCATACCAGGAATAGCTTTTCAGGAATGAAACCGGGATCTCGAACGAGTTGACGATGTGCAGCATCGCTACCGTGATGAACGTGGCGATGTAAAACCAGATCGCAACATAGAGGTGACGCTCGCGGCGCTTGATGATCGTGCCGAACATGTTGATGCCGAACACCACCCAGATGAGCGCAATGGCAATGTCGATCGGCCACTCGAGCTCGGCGTATTCTTTACCGGAAGTGAAGCCGAGCGGAAGCGTGATCGCGGCGGAAACGATGATCAACTGCCATCCCCAGAAATGCAGCTTGCTGAGGAAGTCGCTGTACATTCTCGTTTTGCAGAGACGCTGCAGCGAATAATAAACACCCATGAAAATACCGTTGCCCACAAATGCGAAGATCACCGCGTTGGTGTGCAGCGGGCGCGTACGGCCGAACGTCGTTATGCCGAGCCCGAGGTTCAGTTGCGGAAAGACAAGATCAAGCGCGACCCAGAGACCGACGAGCATGCCCACGATGCCCCAGATGATGGTGGCATAGGCGAACCATTTGACGATCTTGTTGTCGTACGCAAATTTTTCGATGGGTTGAGAGGTTGTCATAATGTTCAGGAGATTTTTCCTTTTTCGTTTTTACCGCTTTTGATCTCGTCGTCAAAAAGCATTCGCACCGACGGCGTATAATCGTCCTCATACTGGCCGTTGCGCACGGCGCGGATGAAGGCGATCAAAAACCCGCAGGCGACCAGCAGGCTTGCTCCGATGAGAATGAAAATGGCACTCATAAAAATCCGTAGCGGTAGACGGGCCAAAATTACCGGGGGTTCATCCGGGAGATTATGATTGGACTCAGGCGTGAAATATGATTCCCGTCAGTCGCGTGTGATTTTCTGGCGCATTGCACCATAGCGGACGGAAAGAGTTGTGAGCAGGATCACACTAAACGAGCTCGCAGGCATCAGGATCGCGGCAACAAGCGGCGACATTTCACCACGCACCGAGAAGAAAATGCCGACGAGATTATACAGCACCGAAAGCACGAAGCTGATCGTAATGACGCGACGCGCTACTCGTGTAAAGGCGAGCAGCGAAGAAAGCTTCTTGAATTTTTCTCCGTCGAGGATCGCATCGCACGCCGGGAAATAATTGTTCATGTTGTCGGAAACCGCAATGCCCGCATCGGCCTGCAGCAAAGCGCCCGCATCATTGAGGCCGTCGCCGACCATGATGACTTTTTTGCCAGACTGCTGCAGCGCGCGGATATGCTCCAGCTTGTCGTGCGGCAATTGGTTGAAGTGCATGCGGTCACCGAAAAGCGGCCGCAAACTTTCTTTCGCCGCATCAGTATCGCCCGACAGCAGCTCGAGGTGATAATGTTGTTTCAGCTCCGTGATCACGTTCTCCAGCGAAGAACGGTAGCTCGTCTGCACGGAGAATTTTCCGCGCACGCGTCCGTCGATCGCGAGCCATGCGCCTGTCGTAGCATTCGCTTCCTGTTCCGTTCCTGCGAACGATTGCGAGCCGAGCAGGAATTCGTGCCCGTCGATCGTTGCGGAAATGCCTTTGCCCGTCACTTCGCGCACGTTGCTCACGCGCAGCGCAGGAATGTTTTTCTCGAGCGAAACCGCAATGCGCCGGCTGAGCGGGTGTCCCGACTGGTACGCCAGCGCAGCCACCGCTTCGCGTTCCGCAGCCGAAAGATTTCCGCCTTCAAAAACAACAGACGAATCCGCTGAAGTGATCGTTCCCGTTTTATCGAACACGATCGTATCCGCGGTTGCTAATTGCTCGATGACGGCGGCATTCTTCAGGTAAAAACGGTTTCTGCCGAGCCAGCGCAGCACGCTTCCTTCGGTGAACGTAGCCGCCAGCAGCAGCGTGCACGGGCACACGACGATCAGCACTGCCGTCAATGCATTCAATGATTTTGAAGGATCGATGAAGAGCCACACGATGCCCGCGAGCGCCGCAACACCCAATACTGCCGCAGAGAAATATCGGTTGATCGAGTCGACGTACGTCTTGCGCTCGTTCTCGCGGCGGCGCGATCCGGCATCCTGGTTCCAGAGCTGCGTGAGATAACTCTGCGAAGTCGGCTTCGTCACTTCCAGCTCGATGGCGCCGGTGGTTTGCCGCGCGCCGGCAAAAATGGTTTCTCCTTTTTTCTTCGTCACAGGCGCCGCTTCACCGCTTACGAAACTGTAATCGATGGAAGCGCTTTCACTGCGCAGGATCGCGTCGGCAGGAATCAATTCGCCGCCGCGGATCAGGATGCGATCGCCGGTTTCCAGCTTCGTCACGGGCACGACCTCTTCTTTGCTTTCACGCAAAACCGTAACCGCGATGGGGAAATACGAACGGTAATCGCGGTCGAAGGCGATGCTTTCATACGTGCGGTCCTGGAAATAACGGCCGAGCAGCATGAAGAACACGATGCCGCTCATCGAATCGAGATAGCCCGGGCCGGTGCCGGAAATGATTTCATAAACGCTGCGCGAGAACGTCACGGCAATAGCGAGCGCGATCGGCGCGTCGATGTTGAGCGCGCGGTAGCGGATGGTTTTCCACGCGGAAACGAAAAAGTCGGAAGCGCTGTAAAGGAGCACGGGCAAAGCGAGCGCGAGGCTCAGCCATCCGAAGAAGGTGCGCAGCTGCGGCAATTCCTGCAGGTCGCCGAGCGAAAGATAGTCGGGGAAGCTCAGCAGCATGATGTTGCCGAAGCAGAATCCCGCCACGCCGATTTTGATGACGCGCGCGTTAAAATGTTTTTTCTTCTGCCGCAGCTCGAGATCGCCGAGGCTGATCGCCGGCGCATAACCTGTGGATGCCATCAGCGCCGCCACTTCGCTCAGCTTTACTTTTTGCGTTTCGAAATCGATCGTCACTTCTTTGCGCGGAAAATTCACCGTCGAAGAAACGACCGCCGGGTTGAGGCGATGCAGGTTTTCCAGCAGCCAGATGCAGGAGCTGCAATGCATCGAAGGAGTACTGAACGTGACGCGGCTGATCGATCCGTCTTCGAAGCGCACGAGCTTCACGCGCACTTCCGGATCGTCGAGCGAAGCGTACGCCGCCTGTTTCTCTTTCGTGAGCGCCGATTTGCCGGGCGCCTGCGAGAGATCGTAATAATTGCAGAGGTTGTTTTCTTTCAGCAGGTCGTACACCAGCCGGCAGCCTTCGCAGCAGAAATCATGGCCATCGGCTTTGATCGGCGCGGGCGGACAGGGATCGCCGCAATGATAGCAGGCGACCTGTTGGTCAACCCGCAATGAAGACGGGGACAGTTCCATAGGAGTTCAGGAGAAAGTCCAGCGAGATGCGGTCGGAACCGGCCGGCAGCACCAGGAGGAAAATGAGAAGCACCAGCCGCGGCCATACGAAGCGCATGTCCCACAGCGGTTGCCGCAGGCTCATGCCGAATACGACCAGGAGCAGGTTGAAGCCCAGCAGGAAAAGCGCCGGGTAGATCATCCAGCCCACCACCAGCAGTATACTGCAGGCGAGCTCGATGACGGAGGACACGATCGTAATCAGGCGGACGAGTCCCCGCGGAAGATGCGTTTGCAGCATGGCTTCTTCCACTCCCGCTTCGGTCTGCTTCAGGCCAATGCGGAAGATCTTGTCGTAGCCCTGCATGAAAAAAAGGATCCCGAGCGCAATCCGCGCGATCAGCGCAGCAACGTCGGTTTTGTAGAGAAGAAACGTTTCCATTTTGAGCGGTTATTGGAATTGTTTGTGGTTCTTCAGTCCTGTTCGTGTACGTCGGTAGGTTCCGGCGGCGGAACAGGTTCGGCCATTTCTATGCCAAGCGCGTTCAGCCGTTCCAGCGTGTAGTTGTCGGTGCTGGTCGTGAGCATCCATGAATTTCCCGAACGGTGAAAAACCTGGACGTTCAATCCGAAGCGGTTGCGGAACGCATCTTCCAGCTTTTTCACGGTGTCGTGCGCGGAGATGGCCAGCTCGCCTTCGATGTGGCTGCGGCGGATGCTGCCGAGCAGGATGCTTTCATCGGTGATGCGCAGCGAGGCCAGCGGGAGGCCGCCGTCGTTGAGCAGGAAAAACTCAAGCCTCAGGTAAGGAAAATGAGACGAGAATTTCTGGCGCAGCCCGCCGACGCTAAGCGTATCTTTTACTTCGATGGTCATGGGATTGGTCTTTTAAAAAAACCCCCGGTGGAGTGTAGTCCGGGGAGTTTATGAATCCTTTCCGCCACCCGCTCCGTGGCAAAGACTTGCCCGTACACTCCAGCGGAGAAGGATTGTTTCTTGATCAGTTTTGAGAATCCTGACAGTGCAAAAGTCAGCATGCCGCAGCTGGTTACCGATGAGCCGTGTCAGCAGCGCGGCTGATCTTTATCAGGATTTGCCGGTCAGCGCCAGCAGCGGGCGGCTCGTGCTGAAGGCGATCCTGCGGCTCACGCTGCTGTGAAAAAGATCTTTGTACCACGGCAAATGATGCGGCACGACGGCGATCCAGTCGGCATTCACTTTATCGGACGTGGTGCCGATCGCGTGAAGAATGTTGTCGTCCACCGGGAAATGCCAGGTGTGCGGATGATCTTTCATGCGGTTTTCAAGACGGATGCCCGAGCGGCTTTCTTCTGCCGTCGTTACCTGTTCTTCGCGCACGACGTTGATCACGTGAATGTCGAAATTGAAAAGCTTCGACAGCTGCTCCAGCTCTTCGATCTCATTCCAGTCGCGTTCCGTGTTCAGGTCGGTCGCCAGCAGGATCGTGGACGGCGCATGAAACTTCACGCCTTCCGGGATGATCAGCGCGGGCACTTCCATGCGATGAAGGCTGGCCGTAGCCACACTGCCGAGCAAACGGCCGAGCGCATTCGTTTCATGCATGCCCATCACCATCAGCTCCACGTTATTCTCTTTGGCGTATTCCTGCATTTCTTCTGCCGCAAATCCCATGCGCTGGACGGCAGTCGTTTTTACGCCCCACGTTTTCGCAAGACGATCGGCTTCCGATTGCACCGCCGACTGCTGGATGTCTTCCAGCTCGGTGATCGAAACGGCAACCGGGGTTTCCCCCATCGGGGCCGGCGGTGCCCAGCTGTGTAAAACGACCAGCGAGGTTCCGCCCGTAAGAGCGAGCTGTGCGGCATAATCGCCGGCATTGCGCGCAGCGGGAGAATAATCGGTGGCAAGAAGAATGGGTTTCATGTCAGTTTTTTTTAGCGGATTTGATTTGTTCGAGTCGGGGGAAGAGGTATTCCTCTTCGATGAAGGCCATGCGGAGAAAATCCTGCTCGAGGTCGTCGAGATGCGCGTAGGCCAGCTTGTGCGCGGGACTTGCGGGAGGATCGAAACGGAAATCGTGCGTGAGCAGGCGCAGGTTGCGATAAAGTTGTCGCTGCTCCTCGTGCTCGTCGGAAAGTTCCTGTATGAATACCGAGAGCTCCTTCGCAGTAAGTTCATCGCTCCTTTGCTCCCCTGTCGCAAAAAGCGGGAAGAGCAGTTGCTTTTCTTTGCCGCAATGCTCGTCGAAACGCTTTTCAATCTGGTGCACCAGCTTCCGTACTTTCTTCAGCTCGTCGTTTTCCGGTTCCACTTTGCATGCTGCTTCGATCTGCACAATTGCCAGTCCGAAGGCCTGCTTTTGTCCCGGCTGATATTCTTCTACCACCAGCGCCATCAGCTCGCGCGTCGTCAACATTTTGTATTCGCCGGATTTAATCGTTTTCATGATGTAATAATTCTGAACCAAAATTATCCCTGCATTTCCGGCAACTGCATGACCCCGCTCAGGCACCCGCGTGAGGTTCGTCAGCCGGGCTTCTTGTATCTTCGGCTCATGCGCCTGCTGACGGACGATGTAGAAATTTTTTCCTGGCTTGAAGAAGCCGGTGCCGATCGTTTCGACCCGACACGTCCTTCGGTGCTGGAAATTCAAAAGGGAAATTGCTGCGGCGTGCTCGTCTTTAACCCGCATGGTGTGCGGAAAGGATGCAAGCTCTTCCTGCTCGACCGTTACCAGCTCACTGCAGAAGCGCGGTTATTATTGAACGAATTGCTCCTTCTTCCCGACGACGAGGATTTCGCCGGACTCAAGAACGACGCGCTTCTCCTCTGTGAACAGCTGCTTTCACGCCGCGACAACGAAATGTTTTTCTTCGACGCGCATTGAGAAGTGCCTATCGGTTAAAGCTCGTATTCTGCCGGTGAATGGAACAAAACTCCCGCTGCGGCCGTATAAACGGTTCCCACCAGCGAAGGTTCTATGGCAAAAACAGCTACCAAACACTACCTTCCGCTTGTTTTATTAGCCTTGCTCACAGCACTCCTGCTCACGCCGGGGCGCCTGCAGGCACAACGCGGAAACGAATTCTGGCTCGCGCCACCCGACATCACTGATCTGCACAACGCTCCGGGAGGAGAACCGTTGTACCTGATCATTTCTTCTGCCGGCGCAGCCTCCACCGTAACGATCGACCAGCCCGCCAACGGCACGTTCACGCCGATCGTTGTGACGGTCCAGGCCAACAAATCGAAAAGGGTCAACCTGACGTCGTTCAAGAGCGTTCTTGAAACGCGTCCGACCAACACGGTTTGCAACACCGGCCTGCACGTCGTTTCGACGACACCGATCACGTGCTACTACGAGTGCGCGAATACCAACAACACCGACATCTGGGCGCTGAAAGGCCCCAACGCGCTCGGCACGCAATTCTACATCCCGCTGCACAAGCACGCGCCGTTCAACAACGAAGCGTCCTTCGCCGCACCGCACCAGGCCTTCGCCTCCTTCGACATCTGCGCGACGGTGAACGGAACCCAGGTGACGATCTACTCGCCCACACCGGTCGACGGACACGCCGCGCTGCAGCAATTCACCATTACGCTGAACCGCGGACAAACGTATTCCTGCGGCTGGACCGGCACCAACTGGTCGGTGCCTTCGACGCACCCTTCCGGCGCTGTCGTGCTCGCCTCGCAGCCCATCGTCGTTTCGCTGAAAGACGATTCGGACCACAACCCTTCCGGCGGCTGCTACGATATCATGGGCGACCAGCTCGTTCCGACGAACGTAGTCGGCACCGATTACATCGCGGTGAAAGGCTCGCTCAACAATACCGGTGATGAAAGCGTCGTCCTCATGCCGACGCAAAACAACACGCAGGTGTTCGTCGACGGCAGCTCCACGCCGATCGCAACACTTTTCGCCGGTGAATATTTCCGCATCGACATCGACTCGCTCTCGTCGAGTACAAACAATGCGATCTACATCCATTGTACGCAGCCAACTTACGCGATACACATCACCGGTTTCGGTTGCGAGATGGGACAGGCGCTGCTGCCCCCGCTCAACTGCGCCGGCTCGCAACAGCTGAACTTCGTCCGCGACGATAACCAGACTTTTTACATCACGCTGCTGTGCCGTGCGGCGGCCGTAAACGCGTTTACGATCACCGGCCCGGGAACCGCCACCATTCCTCCCGCTTCTTTCGTGACCGTTCCGGGAACCGGCGGCACATGGAAAGCGGCGCGTATCCAGTACAACACCACGCAGGTGCCCGTCGACTCCACGTTTATCGTCACGAACTCCGCCGATGTGTTTGCGCTCGGTGTCGTGAACGGCGGCGCTTCGTCCGGTTGTAAGTACGGTTACTTTTCCGAATTCGTCGCGCCGATCGCGGTGAACGCAGGGCCCGACCAGACGAAGTGCGCGAATACAACAGCGACATTAAGCGGAACGATCTCCGGCGGAACAACAACTGGCATCTGGTCGACTTCCGGAACAGGAACGTTCTCACCGAGCAACACCGCGCTGAATGCCACTTACACGCCCAGCGCCGGTGATGCCGCATTGGGAACCGTAACATTAACACTGACCTCCACCGGCGCCTGCAACCCGGTGTCCGATCAAATGGTGCTGACGATTACGCCGGCGCCGACGGCCAATGCAGGCCCCGATCAAAGTGTCTGCCGCAACAATGCGAACGTCTCGCTCAATGGAGTCGTGACGGTTGCTTCCGGCGGCGTATGGACCGGCGGCGCAGGAACGTTTACGCCTTCGAACAACGTGCTCAACCCCGTGTACACGCCGACAGCAGCCGAGTTGTCTGCGGGCAGTCTCACGCTGGTGCTCACGACAACCGGCAACGGTATTTGCAACGCGGTTTCGGATAACGTGCTGATCACGTTTACACCGGCGCCGGTCGTGAATGCAGGCGCCGACCAGACGAAATGCGGAAACAACCCGAATGCGACGCTCGCAGGAAGTGTGACGGGCGCAACCGGTGGCGTATGGACCGGCGGAACGGGCGGCTTCTCGCCTTCCGCTTCTGCGCTCAACGCCGTTTACACACCGAGCGCTTCTGAAATTTCCGCAGGAAGCGTAACACTGACTTTGACGTCGACCGGTAACGGCACCTGCAACGCGGTGAGCGACCAGATGACGATTTTCTATACGGCGCCTCCGACGGCCAACGCAGGTCCTGACCAGACGAAATGCGCGAACAACGCTGCAACGACACTGGCAGGAAGTGTAACGGTCGCTTCCGGCGGACAATGGTCGGGTGGCCTCGGTACCTTCTCGCCGAGCAACACTTCGCTCAATGCCGTTTATACGCCGACTGCAGCAGAGATCGCTTCCGGCAGTATCACGCTCACGCTGACGACGACCGGCAACGGAACGTGTTCTTCCGTCACCGACCAGGTCACGATCTTCTTCACGACGGCGCCGACTGCAAATGCCGGCCCCGACCAAACCGTTTGCGCCAACAACCCGACGGTAACGCTTGCCGGTTCCTTCACGGTAGCCAGCGGCGCAGCATGGACCGGTGGCGGTGGTGTTTATTCGCCGAACAACACGACGATGAATGCTACGTACCTGCCGACAGCCGCAGAACGCACCGCAGGAACCGTAACGCTGACGTTAACCACCACCGGCAACGGCGGATGCACGGCAGTCAGCGACCAGGTAGTCATCACGATCACACCAGCCCCGACAGTCAACGCAGGCCCCGACCAAACGAAATGCGGCAACAACCCGACGGCAACGCTCGCAGGAAGTGTGACGGTGGCTTCGGGCGGAAACTGGAGCGGTGGTGCAGGAACATTCTCGCCGAGCTCTTCCGCACTCAACGCGACTTACACGCCGACGGCTGCTGAAGTTTCCGCAGGAAGTGTAACACTCACGCTCACGACAACCGGCAACGGAACCTGCAACGCAGTATCCGACCAGGTCACGATCTTCTACACCGCACCGCCGACTGCGAACGCAGGCCCTGACCAGACGAAGTGCGCGAACAACGCCGCAACAACGCTCGCAGGAAGTGTGACGGTGGCTTCGGGCGGAAACTGGTCGGGTGGTCTCGGAACGTTTGCCCCGGGCAACACCGCGCTCAACGCCGTG
>CAMLEF010000093.1 GCA_946478675.1 uncultured Flavobacteriales bacterium
ACCGTTACACGTAATGTTCACCTGCGATTGGGTGTACGTAATAGCCGGCGGTTGCGTGATGGTAAATGTTTTCGTGATCGAGCATCCCGCAGGAGAGCTGATCGTGCAGGTGTAGGTTCCTGCGCAAAGACCACTTGCCGTTGCACCTGTGCCACCCGAAGGCGCCCATGCATACGTGTACGTTCCCGTTCCTCCGGAAGCGACAACCGAAGCCGTTCCGTTGCACGCGCCGTTACACGTGACGTTGGTTTGCGATTGTGTCGCCGTTATCGCCGGCGGTTGCGTGATGTTGAATGTTGCCGTCGTGGTACACGTAGACGGGCCGGAGGTGATCACGCAGGAATACGTTCCCGCACAAAGTGAAGAAGCCGTCGCACCCGTGCCACCGCTCGGCGACCACGCATACGTGTACGTTCCTGTTCCTCCCGAAGCAACCACAGAAGCGCTGCCCGTGCATGAGCCGTTACACGTAATGTTCACCTGCGATTGGGTGTACGTAATAGCCGGTGGTTGTGTGATGGTAAATGTTTTCGTGATCGAACATCCCGCAGGAGAACTGATGGTGCACGTGTAGGTTCCTGCGCAGAGTCCGCTGGCGGTTGCGCCTGTTCCCCCGCTTGGCGCCCAGGCATACGTGTACGTTCCTGTTCCGCCCGAGGCAACTACCGAAGCGGATCCGTTGCACGCACCGTTACAGGTGACGTTTACCTGCGATGTCGTTGCGGTGATGGCTGGCGGTTGTGTGATCGTGAACGTTTGTGTTGCAGTACAACCTCCCGAAGCTGTTACGGTACAGGTATAACTGCCCGCGCACAAGCCGGTCGCGGTCGCGGTACCCTGGCCTCCTCCGGGCGCTGGTGACCACGTGTAGGTGAATGGTCCTGTTCCTGTGACAATATTTGTTGTCGCTGAGCCGGTGCAGGAACCGTTACAGGTAATGTTGGTTTGTGAGCCCGAGAGCGTAAGCGTACCTGCGGATGCGATCGTTACGGCAATGGTTGAAGAAGGAGAGCAGGCAAGGTTGTCGGCGACCGTACACGTGTAAGTTCCCGCGCAAAGACCAGTCGCGTTCGCCGTTCCCTGTCCGCCACCCGGCGCAGGCGACCAGGTATAGGTGAATGGGCCTGTACCGCCCGTCGTTGTGATTGACGCAGTTCCCGTACAACCCGAACAGCCGGTGTTGGTCTGCGTGGACGTCAGCGTAAGCGCGTTGGAGCAGGTGAGGAAGTCAATGAAAACGCCCGAGTCATACGAACAGTCGCCGGCATCTGCGATCGCGAGTTTCCAGTGATACGTCTGGCAGGGACAAAGTGAAATATTCCGCGTTAGCACCGTTGTGAAACCGTCGTACTGTATGGTGGCGCCGGCATTGTTGTTGACGTAATACGCGTTGTTGGTGGTGGCGTTGACGTTATCAATGGAAACGATCGTGTTGTTGGGGAGTGTCGCCACGTTCGTGTGGTTGTAATAGTTCGCCTGGCATGCCGGTCCCGGCCCGCTGACGAAAAAGCCGAATGCGTCGTTAAATCCGCTGCTCACGAATTCCGGGTATTCCTCGGAGCCGAAGACAAACCGGATCTGCAGGTTGTTGCATTGCGGGATAATATCGAACTCGAGAATGCAAACGTCCTCGTTGGCCTGCGGGTCGAGCGTGAGGAGATCCGCATCACTGAAGGATGTGCTGTTACACGTGGAGGAGCTGGAACTGTTGTTCGGGCCAATGGCGTTCGTTGCGCTGCCGGTCGTCAGCATAATACCGTTCGTCAGGCCGAGGTTGGTTGTGTTTCCGTTCGCGAACGTGCCGTAGGCGTTGGTCGGACAGTTCAACTGGATATTGGAAACCGTCATCCCGCTTCCGACGAGGTTAGCAACAAGAGTAGCCGCCGAAACACCAGAGGTGACCGTTAGCTGAGCGCGCAGTAGTAAAGGCGTAAAACCTGTCAGCAGAAACAGGATTACAAAACGGACTGAGCGGTACTGTAGCGAGTACCAGTTTCTCATTATGAAGAAGTTAGGGTGTGTTTCTAAGGCGTTTCTAACCAAACATACAAATCGGCTGTACCAATGTCAAGAAATGGTTAGGATAAATTTTAACATTTATTACCAGCCCCCTTCCGCAGCCTCCGGAAAACAAAAAAACCGGACAAGCGATTGACACTCATCCGGTTCTGTAAACCTCAATGAATTTGAATTAACGGATCAGGTTGACGTGTCCGATCAGGCTGTGCTTTTTGCCCAAAACGTCGATCGCGCGGATCTTCCAGACGTACGTGTCTTCCTGGCACAAGTCCGAATGGCCCTGCACTTTGCCGTCCCAGCCTTTGTTCAGGTCTTCCGTGGTGAAGATCAGGTTGCCCCAGCGATCGAATATCCAAAGCTGGTATTTCTCCGGGTCGATGCCGACACAAACCGGGATGAACACTTCATTCAGCGCATCGTCGTTCGGCGTAAACGTGTTCGGAACGAAGATCGCTACATCCGGATCGATGCAAACCTGTTGCGAAGCGGTATCGACACAACCTTCGGTGCTCGCTACGGAAAGCTCTACCTGGTAGCAGATCGGATCGGTGTAGGTGAACGACGGGTTTTGCTGGTTCGAAGAAGAATTCAGCACATCGCCGAAGCTCCAGGTCCACGAAGCGGCATTGGTCGAGCCATCCGTAAAATACAGCGTGGAGCTCAGGATCGTCGTGGGCTGCGGACTGACCGTAAAGGCAGCAACCGGGTTCGCGTACACGTTGATGTAATTCGGCATCACCAATGTATTCGCGCAGCCGCCGCCGGTGGTTACGGTAAGCGAGACGGAATAAACGCCCGGTGTGTTGTAGCAGTTCGCCGGGTTCTGCTGCGTCGACGTGTTGCCGTCGCCGAAATCCCAGCTCCACGAAGTCACCACGTCCGGCGCAGTGACCGTCGAGAGATCGGAGAAATTCACGCAGAGCGGCGCGCATCCCGAAAGGTTATTGCCGGAGAATGCTGCCGTTGGCATGTTGCTCACTGTCACGTTCACCGTCGTGTTCGCCGTGCAACCGTTTTGATCGGTCACATCAACAGTATAAGTTCCGCTTGCAGCAGGCGTTACGTTGATCGTATTGCCGGGGCCGCCGGGTGTCCAGTTCACCGTATAGCCGGGTGTTCCTCCTGCGGGCGTTGCAGAAAGCTGTACGGGTTGTCCGACGCAAACGCCCGAAGGGTTCGCTGTTGCATTCAGCGTCAGCTGCGAAGGTTGCGTCACGGTGCTGTTGAGCGTGTACGTGCAGCCCGCCTGGTCGGTGATGATCACCTGGTAATTTCCCGCAGTAAGGTTGCCTGCTGTGGTTGATGTGCTCGCAGCAGCCGGCGCCGGCGACCATGTATACGTCAGCGTTCCCGTTCCGCCCGAAGCGTTGATGCTTACCGAACCGTCGGAAGCGCCGAAGCAGCTCACGTCCGTCGTGGACGTTACCGAAGCGACGATGCCGCTGATGTTGTTCACGATTACTGCCGCCGTATCGTCGCAACCATTTTGGTCAGTCACGACGACAGAATAGCTGCCTGCCGCAATGTTGTTGAGGTTTTGCCCGGAGCCCGACGGCAGCCACGCATACGTCAGTGTTCCTGTTCCGCCGTTCGCATTGGCAGAAGCGGAACCGTCCGACTGGTTGCAATGCGCATCGACTTCCGAAGTGGTAATTGAAATCGCAGGCGGTTGCGTTACGGTAGTAGAAGAAGTGGCCGTGCAGCCATTCGCATCGGTAACGGTGACGCTGTAGCTTCCCGCGCAAACGTTGTTGCAGTTCGGTGAATTGCAGCCCGTGTTCCAGAGGAACGTGTAACCGCCCGCGCCGCCTGTCGGAAGCACCACGACTTGTCCGTCACACGCGCCGTTGCAGGTGACGTTGAATCCGCCGGCGTTTAAGGTCAATGCAGAAGGTTCGGTGATCGTCACTACCTGCGAAGTCGTGCAGCCGGCCGCATCGGTAGCATCAACTGTATACGTTCCCGCAGTGAGACCAGTGCCGGCGTTCGTAGAAGAAACGTTCGGCGTCCACGTGTAGGTCACGTTGCCGTTGTTGCCCGTTACCGTCATTGTTGCGGAACCGGTTGCAGCGCCATTGCACAGCACATCCGTAGATGCGATCGAAGAGGTGAGGCCGCCCGTGTTCGCGACCGTTGCGCTCGTGTTGAACGTACAGCCGTTCGCATCGGTAACGACGCAGTTGTAAGATCCGGGCCCGAGCGAGCTCACGGTTTGTGTCGTGTAATTGCCCGGCGTCCAGAGATAAGTGTAACCGCCTGCGCCGCCGGATGGATTCACCGTTACCGAACCGTTCGAAGCGCTGCACGCCGATGCGGTTGAAGAAGTAGTCGCACTTAATGCGGTCGGTTGTGTGATTGTGAAGGATTGCGTGGAAGTACAACCAGTCGCGTCGGTGATCAGGCAGGTGTACGCACCCGCGCACAAGCCCGTCGCAGTCGGTGTGCCTTGTCCGCCTCCCGGCGCCGGTGACCATACGTATGTGTAAGGCGCGGTTCCGCCGGATGGATTTACAGTTGCAGTTCCATTGCAGGTGTTGTTGCAGACCGGGTCCGTTTGTGCCTGCGTCACCGTAAGACCTCCGCCGCCCGCAGGAACCGTTACGGCAACCGTGATCGGCGGCACGCAGGAAATCGCATCGTCGACAGTAACGGTGTACGTTCCTGCGCAAAGGTTGTTGACGGTAGACGTTGTGTAACCGCCCGGCGACCACGAGTAGGTGTAAGGCCCGGTGGTTCCTGTGCCGGTCACGGTTGCAGAGCCGTTACAGCCCGAACATCCGGAAGTCGGCGTGGCGCTTTGTGTCGCTGTCAATACGGTTGTGCATTGCAGGAAGTCGATGAACACGCCCGAATCGTAAATGCAGTCGTGCGCATCCGCGATGGCGAGCTTAAAGTGATACGTCTGGCAGGGACACAGCGTCACGTTTCGCGTCAGCACCGTGGTGAAGCCGTCGTATTGTATCGTAGCGCCGCCGGTGTTGTCAATGTAATATGCTGGGTTGGTGCTGCTGTTCACGTTGTCGATCGAAACCGGCGTCGTGTTGTTCGGCAGCGTTGCGATGTTCGTGTTGCTGTAGTAACCCGCCTGGCACGCCGGTCCGGGACCCGTGATGAAAAATCCGAACGCATCGTTGTAGGACGAGTTCACGAATTCGGGATATTCTTCGGAACCGAAAACGAAACGGATCGTCAGCGAGTTGCATTGCGGCACAATGTCGAATTCGAGAATGCAGGGATCATAAGAAGCCTGCGGTTCGAGCGCCACGAGCTGCGGATCGCTGTAGGAAGTTCCTGCGCACGTGCCCGCGCTCGCCGAGTTGTTCGGACCAATAGCAACACTCGCGCTTCCGGTAGCCAGCATGATGCCGTTCGTAATGCCGAGGTTCGTCGTGTTGCCGTTGGAGAACGTGCCGTAATCGCCACTCGGGCAGTTCAGGTTAATGTTGCTGACGGTAAGTCCCTGCCCGATGAGATTGCTCACGAGCGTGGCAGGTGTAATGGCAGTGTTAATGGTCAGCTGCGCACGAAGTTTTACTCCCGGGATCAGCAGGAGAAGCAGGGCGCAAACGGTTGCATAACTTCTTCGCAGGAAGTTTTGCCTTCGGTCCATGAGTGTGCAGTCAGGTGGTGGGCGTTGCCAAACGTACTGAAAATAAGCATCAAAGGCAATCCGGCGCCTTTTTCCGCGAGGGCCGGTGTTGATCGGAAAATCAGGCGCGGTCCGGTGATGTTAACGGCCCAAACGTTCTTTTTCTTCTTCATTGCTGGTGCTGTCGCGCTCTTCCGCTTTCACGCGGCCGAAATTATAGCTGATGCTTACGTTCGCCCGCTGTGAATCGTACTGCATATAAAAGTTCCAGTCCTGGTTGTCGAAGCGCGCATGCGTATGAAACTTCATCGTGTGAAAAAGATCTTCCGCGCCGATCGTGCAGGATAGCTTTTCGTTGAAGAACGTTTTTTTCACCGCCAATGAAACCATCCAGACGGAATTGATCTGCGTGATGCCGGAAATTTTGGGCCCGCGATACATCACGAGCAGCTCGAGATTGGTGTGCTGCGGAAGTGCGAACGTATTCTGGAGGTTCGTGAAACAGCTGGTGGTTTGCGTGTGAAACGGAACGCCGCGGATGTCGCCTTTGAAAGCTGCGAAAAAAAGATTGCCTGAAAACGTCAGCGACCACCACGAACGGATATCCTTCCGGATAAACAGGCTGTAAGTGAAGCTCTGCTGGAAATTCATATTCCGCACGGTTTCGATAAAGATCTTTGTCGTGTCGTTTTGAAAAGTATGGTCGAGCATGACGTGATCGATCCTTTCGTACGATACACTGTTGACGATCGCGCCTTTGAAACTGTACGAAAGTTCCGCGCTGTTCCCGTATTGCGGTTGCAGCGCCGGATTTCCCTGGTAAAACGCATATTGATCGCGGTAATAAATGAAAGGGTTCAGGTCGTCGAAGGCCGGGCGATCGATCCTTCTGCCGAGGTTCAGCTGCAGCTCGTGATTTTCTGCGGCCGTGTAGGTGAACGATACCGTCGGGAACAAATTGAAATAACGATCCTGCACGACCACATCCGAATGCGAATTGTGTCCGTTCAGCACCGTTTCTTCCGCGCGCACGCCCAGCAGCAGCCGCAGTTTTTTCCAGCTCTTCGAATAATCCGCGTAGGCGGCAAACGTCTCCTCGTTGTAATCGTAACGGCTCGTCAGGCTGCTGTCGGTGAAAAAAACGCCGGAAGAATTATCCTGCCGCTCGAAGAGATAATCGTTCGATGTCCGCACCGAGCTTGCTTTGCCTCCCGCTTCAAACATCGAAGTGCTGTCGATCGCTTTCGTGAAATCCAGCCGCGCGGAATAAACGGCGGCGAGGGAACGGTTGCTGTTGCGGTAATTGTTGGGCGGTAACGTCGTGACACCGTTAGCGTCGTAGAACGAATTGTCGTTGTAGCCGTGATCCTTTTCACGCACGTCGGTGTAATCGGCGGAAAACCGCAACGCCGTTCCTGCCGTGTCGAAGCGCCATTCGCCATTCACGTTATAGTTGGTAGAGTTCCACCGGTTCGGAATATAGCTGCCGGATGATGCGTGATCGAAGCCCATCGTATTGTAGCCGTACACATAATTGCCGCTGCTGCCGTACGATGTGTAACCGCCGGGCGCGCCGTCGATCCTGCAGCCCAGCGTTGCGTTCTTCGACACATACCAGTCGGCGCCCGCACGAAAGCTGAGCCCCGTTTGTTTTTCACGCCAATACGTATCGGTTTCCATTTCCATCGTTCCCTGGTCCGATCCGAATTTCCGGAAGAAGCGTTCTGCACTCGTATGCCATCCGTAAAATCCATCGACGCCGGAAAAAAGCGAAGCATGCGCATTGGTATAATTCAGCGAAAGACCGCCGCCGCTGTAATTGTAAAAAGCCTGCGAAGTATTGGCGTATGCGTTTCCGAAGAAACCTTTTTGCGTGTTCTTTTTCGTGATGATGTTGATCATGCCGGAAGTTCCCGACGCGTCGTACTTCACCGGCGGATTGACGAGGATCTCGATGCGTGCTACCGATTCCGCGCTCATGTTCCGCAGCAAATTGACCAGCTGTTCGCCCGACACCTGCTGCACGCGGTTGTCGATCATTACGATCACGCCGCTTTTTCCGCGAATGGAAATTTCTCCCTTGTCGACGCTCACGCCCGGCAGCTTCGGCAGCAGATCGAAGACCGAATTGCCTTTGGCCAGCGCAGAATTCTCCACGTTCACGATCGTATTCCCGTTCCGGAATTCGAACGTCGCTTTCGCTGCTTTTACGGTTACCGCATTTCGTGTCGTCGCGCGCAGTACGATCGGCGGAACGACAATGCTCTCCGTGCTGTCGAAAGAAACGATGCTGCTGAATTGCACGTCATACCCGGTCGCAGAAACTTTCACGCAATAAGCGCCGCGATGCATCCCGGTAAAAACAAAATTTCCGTGTTCGTCCGTCGGCGTTCCGGCTACCAGCGCACTGTCGCCCGCGTGCAGCAGCGCAACGATCGCAAACGGAACCGGCGCTCCAATGGAATCGGTCACGGTTCCGTTGAGCGTACGTTGTGCCTGTGCGTTCACGTGAAGCAGCAGCAGGAGAAATAAAATGCGCAGGAGCTTTGTCATGAGGTTTCGTGTCCGTTTGAAGAACACGGACAGGTAACAAGCAGAAAAGGCAGATCCATTGCTGAACCTGCCTTTTCCTGCGTGAAAGAAAAAATTATTTGATCATCGTCACCGAACCGATCAGCTTGTATTGCTTGTAGAGGTTGTCGGTGTATTCGATGCGGTACACGTAAACATCCTGCTGCAGCACCGGGCCTTCATTATGCCAGCGGCCGTTCCAGCCTTTTGCAGGATCGTGCGTCTCATACACAAGGTTGCCCCAGCGGTCGAAGATCATCATCGTGAAACCGTCGGAGAGAATGTTCGTGTACACCGGTCCGAAAATTTCGTTGTGACCGTTATCGTCCGGCGTAAAAGCGTTCGGTACGTAGAACGTGTGGTAATCCTGGATGTTGATGTCGATCACCGCCGTGTCCGAGCAGCCCGACGCATTCGACGCGATCAGCACCACCGGGTAAACACCGGGAACATCGTACGTGTGATTTTCTTCGGTCTGCGTGCTCGACGTGTTGTCGCCGAACGTCCAGTAATAGCTCGTCGCGTTCTGCGAAGTGTTGTCGAACGTGATCGTCGGGTTGAGAATGTCGGTAAGCGTCGGCGTGGCCGTGAACGATGCGATCGGTTGTGCAAGCGTCGTGATCATGCACGTGTACGATTGCGTGACGCTGCAGCCCGGCGGAACCGTTACCGTTACGCTCACGTCGTGGCAACCCGCGGCAGTGAACGTATGCGTCGGAATCGCTGCAGTGGAAGTCGCTCCGTTATCGTCGAAATCCCAGAGGAACGTTGCGTTGCCGAAACCGGTCGTGTCCATCGAGAAATGTACGGTGAGCGGCGTGCAGCCGTACGTCGTATCTGCCGTGAAAGAAACGACCGGCAATTGCTGCACTACGATCGTTACCGTTTGCGTCGCTGTTTGTCCGCAGGCATCGGTCGCCGTAACTGTATACGTCGTCGTGCTCGACGGCGTCACGTTTACGCTCGTGCCGTTGAGGTTGCCCGGCATCCAGTTGCAGGTGATTGGCCCGTTGCCGCCCGTGACTGTCGCGTTCAGTGTCGTTCCGCCGCCTGCGCAGATCGGGCTGGCTCCGTTCGCGGTAACTGCTACCGGCGGCGCTACCGTGATGTTGAACAGCAGTGGTCCTGCAGAACAACCGCTGCCGTCGGTGACGGTAAGGCTGTACGTCGTGGACGAGCCCGGCGTGGCGGTAACTGTCGCCTGGTTCGGCAGGCCGTTGCTCCAGGCATACGTAACCGGCGGATTCGCACCGACCACGTTCACCGACATCGTCACAGTGCCGCCCGGGCAAATCGTATCGTCGCCGGAAGTCGTAACGGCCAGCTGGTTGTTGGAGCCGACGTTGATCGTATCGAGCGCCGTGCAGCCGGTCGACTGGTCGGTAATCGTGACGCTGTAAGTGCCGGGCGCGAGGTTGCTGGCGGAGTTCGTCGTGCTCACGTTCGGGCTCCAGGAATACGTGAACGGTCCGTTGCCGACGGGCGTAACGGTCGCCGTTCCGTTGTTCGCTGCGCAGGAAGCCGGCGTTGAGCTGTTCGTGTAAGTAAACGATCCGACCGTGAAGGGAAGCTGCGCCGGGAAAATCGCGACGTTACCGCAGAGGTCCGTTACCGGCCCTACGAGATTCGCCACGTAGTTGCCGGCTCCGCTGATCGCAGGAGAAATGGTGAGCGTGTACGTGTTGTCGTATTGCGCCCCCTGTGCGCAGGCCGTCGAGTTGACCGCGGTAACCGTGTATGGCCCTCCGGGTCCCGTGAAGGAAAAGTCGGACGCCTGCACGGTATTGCACAGGATGTTTTCCGAGAATGTTACTGTTAGTGTATTGCCTCCGCACCCGGGGTTTGTCACCGTGAGAATTTGCGGCGGGATCTGGTCGAAGATCGTGGCGGTGGAAGCGGAGAAGTCGATCGTGTAGCCGTTCTGCGTCGAAGAGAAATTGCTCACGTTGATCACGTACGTCTGTCCCACCGTTACCGGGATCACCTGGTTGTACGGCGTGCCGGCGGCGCTCTGCGAGCTTTGGTTGGAGCCTCCATTGGGGCCGGTGGAGCCGGACTGCGCGGAGAAGTTGCAGCTGACCTCGAGGCCGGGCATGTTGAAAATGTCGGAGCAGTTGTTGTTCGTCAGGTTGTAAACGGCCCAGTCATAATCGTCGGAGCTGTTGTTCGGCGTGATGGTGAAATTCAGGTTGCCGCTCTGCTGTACGGTAAACGTGTACCAGACGTCGTTCAGCTCGCCGGAGCCGAGACAGCTGCTGTTGCTGTTGATCTCGTTGATGATATTGCCTTCGTTGCTGTAGCTGATCGTGGTGGAATAAACGTTCTGGCAGATCGGGATGGCGCCGAGGCAATCCTGGTTTGTCGGAACTTGCGCAAAGCCGAGGAGCGGAACCAACAGGCAGAGCAGGGCCAGAAGCCGGGGTGTGGGGATATGGGACATTGGAGGCGTAAAGGTAGTGTATTGGTAAGTATTTGCCGTTTGTGAATTCACAGTGAAAGTATTGTGCCGTTTTTGATCGATAAGTGGCTTTTTGATAAGTGGCAGAAAAAATCATACCGCGAAAGAGTATGAATTCATACTATTTCTAATTTTGACCGACCGATTTTCATACACAAAAACGATACCCGAAATGAAAGTAACTGTAGTAGGCGCCGGCAACGTAGGAGCAACCTGTGCCGATGTCATCGCTCATAAAGAGCTCGCCAACGAAGTCGTGCTCGTCGATATCAAGGAAAATTTTGCAGAAGGCAAAGCCCTCGACATTTGGCAAACGGCACCGATCAACCTCTACGACACGCGCGTAAAAGGTTCGACGAACGATTACTCCAAGACCGCTAACTCTGACGTAGTGGTGATCACTTCGGGTCTGCCCCGCAAACCCGGCATGAGCCGCGACGATTTGATTTCAACCAACGCAGCGATTGTAAAAAGCGTTACGGAGAACATCATCAAACATTCTCCCAACGCGATCATCATCATCGTCAGCAACCCGCTCGACGTGATGACGTACTGCGCTTACCTCACCGCGAAAGTCGATCCGCGCCGCGTATTCGGCATGGCCGGCATCCTCGACACCGCACGCTACCGCGCGTTCCTCGCAGAAGCACTCGACTGCTCTCCGAAAGACATCCAGGCAGTTCTCATGGGCGGCCACGGCGATACGATGGTCCCCCTGCCGCGCTACACCACGGTCGGCGGCATCCCGGTAACGGAGCTCATCGCAAAAGACAAGCTCGACGCGATCATCGAACGCACGAAAAAAGGCGGCGGTGAGATCGTCAACCTGCTCGGCACTTCAGCATGGTATGCTCCCGGTGCTGCTGCTGCTCAAATGGTAGAAGCGATCGTGCGCGACCAGAAACGCATTTACCCGGTTTGCGCATGGCTGCAGGGCGAATACGGCATGAAAGACATCTACCTCGGTGTTCCCGTGAAACTCGGTCGCAACGGTATCGAAGAGATCATCGAGCTCCAGCTGAACGACGATGAGAAAAAGCTCCTCGCTGATTCTGCCAAAGCGGTAAAAGAAGTGATGAACGTGCTCGACGGCATGAACATCGTCGTCGCGTAATTTTCTTCAACGCATACAAACCAAAGATTCCCGAAGGGCAATTTCCGCTCTGAAAGGAATCTTTGGATTTTTAAACCAATTCCTCTTCTATGAAAGTCCAGGTTCCGTTCCGTTTGCTCTTCATCGAAGGCGACGGGTATCACCTCTCCGTTCAGCTCCGCATTAACGGGAAATCCGCGCACGCGATCATCGACACCGGCGCGTCCAAAACCGTCTTCGACCAGGAACGGATCGTGCACTTCGTCAAAGGCGAACAGCTCGCGGAAAATGACCGGCTCTCCACCGGCCTCGGCACCACGACCATGCAAAGCCAGGTGGTGCATCTCAAGAAGCTGCAGATCGGGCGGCTCGTAATGAAAGATTACAGCAGCGTCGTGCTCAACCTCAGCCACGTCAACAAAACGTACGAGACGCTCGGCCTTCAACCGATCGACGGCGTGCTCGGCAGCGATATTCTTGTGCAGTATAAAGCGGTGATCGACTATGCGAAGAAAACACTGACGCTGCAGGAAACGAAAAAGAAAGCGGTGAAGAAGAAAGTTGCTGTCAAGAAAAAGAAAGCCGTAAAGAAACCGGCAGCAAAGAAAAAGGGGACGAAGAAAACCGCCCGCAAAAAATAAATCCGCATCAGGCGGATCAGCGAAGGGGTCGACCACTGGTCGACCCCAACTTTTTTGCCCAAAATTAATTGGGCAATGCCCGCAAAAAATAGCATTCACATTTGGCGACTGAGCCAAAGGGTCGACCACCGGTCGACCCTTTTTTTGCCCAACGATCACGATAAAAATTTCTTCCGCACTTCCGGCGTCGGGATCATGCACGACTCGCGCTTGCCCCACCATTTGTAACGGTTCTTCGCGATGATGCGGTAAACGATATCGCGCAGGAACGGCGGTACGATGATCAGCGCATAGAACACAGGCCACGCGCCGTTCAGCTTTCGCGCAATGCGTAACGCAGCCGTCGTGCGATCGTACACTTTCCCGTTTTCAAAGAGAATGAACGTGTCGCCACCGAGCGCTTCCGGCTTATGCTTCTTCAGCATTTTCTCCGCGACTTCCGATTGCAGCGGGGCAAAACGAAAATAGTCGCGCTTGTCGTGGCGGATAATGAAGTTGATCCTGTCGTTACAGAAATTGCAAACCCCGTCGAAAAAAATCAATGCATGCTCATCTTTCATCGTCGGTAAACAGCGGAATAAGGATCGACGATCAATTCTGTTTTACTGCCGGGAATAAGCGTATTCGTATTCATGTCGATCAGCGTGAAATAACCATTGGTGCCGAGACAACTTGTCGAGTGGTGCGGCGCAGG
>CAMLEF010000094.1 GCA_946478675.1 uncultured Flavobacteriales bacterium
CCATCAGTACAAAGACATTGTAGAACGGCCGGCAGCCGGTTTGTTGCCGGGGATTCGCGGATTGCACATTGCAGTGGTCACGCAAATCGAAGACGATCCGGATTCCGAATTCCGCGTCAAGGTACGCATCCCGGTGATCAGCGCCGATGACGAAGGCTCCTGGGCGCGCATCGCAACGCTCGATGCCGGCAATGCCCGCGGCTCGTTCTTCCGTCCGGAAGTGGATGATGAGGTCGTCGTCGGATTCCTGAACGACGATCCGCGAAGCCCTGTCATTCTCGGTTGCCTGCACAGCAGTTCGCTTGCTGCGCCTTTGACACCGACGTCCGACAATTACCAGAAAGGTTTTTTCACCCGCGAGAATATCCAGCTGCTGTTTGACGATGAAAAAAAATCCGTCACGATCAAAACACCGGGAGATAATTCCATCGTGATCGATGACGATGCCAAGTCGATCATCCTGAAAGATCAGAACAACAACAAAATTGAAATGTCGGACAAAGGCATCATCATCGAAAGCGGCGCCGACATCAGCCTGAAAGCCTCATCAGGAGATATCAAAGTTGAAGGCATGAATATTACACTGAGCGCCGATTCGCAATTCAAAGCGGAAGGCAGCGCCGGTGCGGAACTGAGCACGAGCGCAAATGCCGTGGTCAAAGGTTCCATTGTACAGATCAATTAAAAAAATAATCCCATGGCTGGAAAACCCGCAGCCCGATTGGCAGACACGATGGCCGATGGTGGAATCATCACCGGTCCCGGCGACAGCACCGTGCTGATCGCGAAAAAGCCTGCTTCAGTAGCCGGCGACACGCTCACCTGGCCGGCCGGGCAATCAACAGCATCATTCACCATCGGAAGCACTTCCGTTTTCATTGGCGGAAAGCCTGCAATTCGTGTCGGTGATATGTCATCCGGCGGAACATCGGCGATTGTCGGGGAACCAACCGTTTTAATAGGATAATAGTTATGGCAGACAGCGATTTCATAAAAACCAGCACCGCCTTTCTCGGAAGAGGATGGGGATTCCCGGTGACATTTTCGCGCAGCAACAATGGAGTGAATATGCTGGAAGCGGAAGACGATATTCAGAATAGCCTCGAGGTTCTGCTGTCAACTGCACTCGGTGAACGGGTAATGCAACCCGATTACGGATGCAATGTCGATAAGCTCCTCTTCGAGCCGCTCGACAGAACCTTCAGCACGTTTCTCACCGACCAGATCCGGACTTCTGTCCTGGCGAATGAACCGCGGATTGTGCTGGAACATATCGACTACATCGTCGACAATCCCGGCGGCCGCATCGACATCTCGCTCGATTACACCATCATCGCTACCAACAGCCGCGCCAACCTTGTTTATCCTTTCTATTTCAACGAAGCAACTGATATCCGGAAATGAGCGAGAATTGTGAAAATACAAAGCATCCGTTGCTGCGTGACGGCACCAGCCAGCTGCGGCGACTGCTGAAGGCGCTGTTGCCTTCGTACGTCGCCGTGGACGAGCGCAGCATGGAGGATCTCATTGCGTTCGTGCAGAAGTATGCCGCACAGATCCATTTCTTCGGCCCCAATAATCAAATCAACGGCGACTGGGTCGATTTCTTCAAACAAAAAGCCGACGAAACGAATGCCGCCACCGAACCGCATTACGCGCTGTTCCTCGCGTTCCTCGAACTGTTCCGCGTAGCACAGGACGATCTCAACAGCATTACACAGCGGCACCTCGACTTCTATTACCGCGAAGTCCTGCAGCTGAAAGAAAAGCCCGCCGTTCCCGACCAGGTCTTCCTCGTTTTCGGTCTTGCGAAAAACACGATGACGGCGCTGCTCGAAAAAGACACGCTGATGAATGCCGGCAAGGATGGCATCGGCAAAGAGCTGAGCTATGCCATCGATCGCAACATCGTCATCAACCGCGCAACGGTCGCCAATCTCAAAGCGATTTACGCGGATCGTGCGAACGACTATCGCATCTATGCTTCACCGGTTGCAAATTCAGGTGACGGCATCGGGGGACCGGTGGCAGGTGATGAGCCGAAATGGAAAACCTTCGGCCGAACGATTTCTTTCCCGAATGCGGATCGTCCTGCAGGCGTTGTGGGATTTGCGATCGCTTCGCCGGTGCTGCTGCTGAAAGAAGGTGAACGCGAGATCCGGCTCACGCTGAATTTCAACCAGCCGGTACCAACGAATGTTCCGCTGGCGAATGCATTCCGTGTGCTGTTCAGCGGCGAGAAGAAATGGCTCGAAGCGGATCCCGGCAACAGCTACAACCGCGTGACAATCTCCGGAAGCTCGCTGATCATCCAGCGTAAACTCGTGACCGGGGAAAAAGCAATTGTTCCGCATACGGCAGCGCTGAGCAACCTTCCTGAAGATAAATGGCCGATAGTAAAAGTGCTGCTCGATGAAACCGTGGCGCCTTTCGCTTATGCTGCGCTGAAAGGGCTCGAGCTGCTGAACGTGCGCATCGACGTCAACGTCACCGGCGTGAAAAGCATCGTCGCGTTTAACGATAACGCGAAACTGAAAACCGACAAGCCGTTCGAGCCGTTTGGAAATCGTCCGCTGCTTGGGAATTCGTTCTATCTCGGCAACGAAGAGATCTTTTCGAAAAAGCTGAATTCAATTTCGCTGTTGCTCGAATGGCAGGGATTGCCCGGCGTAAGCTTCAATGGTTATTACTACAACTATGTCGGCTCCGACAGCAGCCTGCGCACCAACGACGGCTTCCAGGTCAATATCTCGGTGCTCGATAAAAAGAACTGGGTTTATCTCGGCACGCAATCGTTGTTTATCGATAACGTCGTGTTCGTGTCTTCGCACGCTACGAATAACAATATGCAGACGCAACAGCGCGCTACGCCGCCTGCACCGTTCCGCTATTATACGTTCGCAGGAAATCCCTTGTCGACGATCAACCGCGACCCGGAGCTGGGGCCCGTTACGAAAATCGATAACGATACATTCAAAGGCTTCATGCGCCTGGAGCTGACGGGCGTCGATTTCGGTCACAAAGATTTCGCCAGCTCACTGACGCAGCGCGTTACAGAAGCGATCGTCAATAACGTGGTGCCGCCGGTGGTGAACACGCCGTATACGCCGACGATCAAATCGCTGCTGCTGAATTATTCTTCTTCGGCGACGATCACTTTCGCGGAGAGCAATGAAACGCAGTTTGCGGCGCGCGTCGAAAAATTCTTCTACGTGCAGCCGTTCGGTTACCGCGAAGTGCATCCGCTGCTCTTCGTGCGGCCCGAAAAGAAACACCTGCTTCCGCAATTCGACGACGAGGGCAATCTCTACATCGGCCTCAACGGACTGCAGCCGGCGCAAATCGTTTCGATCCTTTTCAAAGTGGCGGAAGGCAGCGCCAATCCCGATCGCGAAAAGCAAACGGTGAACTGGAGCTACCTCTCGAACGATCAGTGGGTGGATTTTCCTCCGCTGAAAATGCTCTCCGACGGCACCGGCGGATTGCTGACGTCGGGCATCGTAACGCTCGATGTTCCTTCCGACGCTACGAACACGAATACGTCGCTGCCGTCCGGGCTGCACTGGCTGCGCGTGTCGGTCACCGATTTCTCCGATGCGGTTTGCGATCTTATCGACGTGCGCGCGCAGGCGGTGACGGCTACGTTCGTAGATAACGACAACGACCCCGAGCATCTTCGATTGCCGCTGCCGGCGGGAACGATTGCGAAATTCCGCGAGAACCATCCGCAGGTCAAGAAGACGGAGCAACCGTACGCTTCTTTCGGCGGAAAGATGAAAGAGACGAGCCAGGATTTTTACATGCGCGTGAGCGAGCGGCTGCGTCATAAGCACCGTGCGGTGACGATCTGGGATTACGAGCATCTCGTGCTGGAGCATTTCCCTTCGGTGTACAAAGTGAAATGCATCAGCCATACGCAGGATACGCCGGCGGTTTATTCGGAGCTCGCGCCCGGGCACGTTACGCTCATCGCGGTGTCGAATCTCCGCAACAAGAATATGGTGAACCCGCTGCAGCCGAAGACCAGCCTCACCGATCTCGAGAATATCAAAGACTACATCACGCCCCTCACGTCGTGGTGGGTGGAGCTCGACGTGCGCAATCCCGTCTTCGAAGAATTGCGGGTGGATTTCAACGTGCGTTTCCGCGCCGGGTTCGACAACGGATTTTACGGGCAGAAGCTCAACGAAGACATCCGCAAATTCCTTTCGCCGTGGGCGTATGATCCCGGCCAGGATATTGCGTTCGGCGGAAAGATTCATCGTTCGACGATCCTCAACTACATCGAAGAGCTCGAATATGTCGATTTCGTTTCCTGCTTCCGCATGGATCATCTCGCCGGAGCGCAGGTCATCGCGGATGTTGTAGAAGCTACGCCGCTTACCGCAGCATCCATTCTTGTCTCCGCAGCGCAGCATACCATCACGGTGCTCAAGACCGACGACTGCGGTTGCGACGACAACGAGCAGACGAGCAAGATCAAACCTGCAGACGACGTCAGCTGCGCGGTGACCTCTGCGCCGGAACCTTCCAGCGGTATCGGCTCGGAAGAAGTAGGCGAAGAGATCATCGGCTTCGATCCGCCAGACGCAGTCGGAGAAGGTGTCAACTACTTCCAGATAGAAAACGATTTCATTATTGAATAATCTTTTAAAAAGAATAACATGCCTGCTAAAACGAGAGCCGAGCTCAGGGCGGAATTCGCCAACGGACAGAAAACAAACGAGGATAAGTACGCCGACATTTTCGACTCCTTCATCAGTGTGAAGGATGACGGATTGAATGTCACTTACGATTCCGTTACCCGCGCAACACTGCTCGGCATCAATGTGACGAAGCCGTCGGCACCGCTCACCATCCTCGCTGCCGGCGAAGACCAGCGCGTCATTTCGTTCGCCCAGCAAAAAGAAGAAATAACCTGGGGCATCGATCTCGCGCCGACGAAAGACACTCCCGGTTTCAACATCGTGGAACGCGACAAGAACCAGCTGTTCAACCGGCTCTTCATCCGCAAAACAAAAGGTCATGTCGGCATCGGAACGATCGTGCCTACGCGTCGCCTCTCCGTGCATGATAATGTGCCGGACGGTTTCACCGGCATCAAAGTGCTGAACGACGCCGCTTCTGTTTTCCAGCAGGGATGGACGTTCGCCCACGGGCAGAACAACAGCCTTTCGTCGCGCAACGGCATTCTCGCGATCCTCGAAGAATCCGGCTCTGGCGCGATCGAACGCTTCACGATCCAGCCGGTCACCGGTTTCATCGGCATCAACGTGCTGATCCCGGATACGCAGCTGCATGTCGAACGCCCGGTCGCTGATCCGGATGCGCTCGCTGCTTTGCGCTCCGGTACCGGCATTGCCGAGTTCGGCCAGGTGACGCAATCGGTGCTCATCGATTACAAAGGCATCAAAGCGCGTTCCGGCGAATACATCAACAACACGATCAAGTTTTCGCCGGCTGCGCTGAACCTGCAGGATTACGGCGGAGATCTTTACGTGCACGGCAGCGCGGATGTGAATGACGAGCAGAAGTTCGTGATCAAAGACAACGGCAACGTCGGCATCGGTATTGTCGATCCGCAGGAACAGCTGCATATCAAAGGACGACTGATCGTCGGCAAAACGGATGCGGCGCTTGCAGTTCCCGGTTCCATCCAATGGACGGGCACGGAATTCCAGGGCTACAACGGAACGGATTGGGTTTCGTTCACCGGCGACACGACCTTCTGGACATCTGCAGGCACGGACAAGATCACGTACAACGCAGCGACGTCCATGGTCGGCATCGGCATCGACATTCCCGCGGCCACGCTCGACGTTTCCGCTCACGGAGAAGTTGACGGCAGCAGTGTCGGCGCGCGCATCGCGAACACCGCCACCAGCACGACCGACGATGCGACCAAATCACGTGTCGCGCTGCAGGTCCGCACTGACGGCAACTTCAGTCTCGCGGATGAAGCGAAAGACGTTGCGCTGTACGCCCTGTCGAACGGTTCCGGCCCTGCGCACACGCGTATCGCTGCGCTGCTGAACGGCAACACTGTCCTCGGCGCGCCGGACAATGCGCACGGCATGGTGGGCAACGGCGGCCTGAACGTGCTCGTGATCCAGAATGGAACGGAACCTTCCACGCGCGTGGGCGATCCTGCCGTTGCGAACAGCGGCATCCAGATCTATTCTTCGAATGTCAACGAAGTGGCGACGTTCACGGTGATGAACGGCAATGAAGAAGTGATCCGCCTGTTCAAAGCTGCGGCCCCGACGGCGGCGGTGACGGAAACGATCGATACGACGTACGGAACGGAAGAAGCGGCGGTGCTGAGCAACCTGCGCACGCGTGTCGCTTACCTCGAATCGCTGCTCCGCGGATGGGGACTCATGATCTGATGAATATGTTTTTAAAACGTTGAACGATGAAAGACTTACGGCTGACCCTTACCATTAACGAAGTGAACCTTACGCTGAAGGCGCTCGGCAACCTGCCTTATTACCAGGTGTGCACGCTGATCGACAAGATCCAGGCGCAGGCGAATCTTCAATTGACCCATATGAACGGCGAAACCGCCTTTGAACCTAACGAACCTGCTGTGCAGCAATCCTGATAATCCCTGCGGTTATGGCCGAATCACTCACAATATCACGAGAAGCTCCGTCGCAGCCGAGCATGAACTACGCGCTCCTCCGGGAGAAAGGCGTAGCGCGGCTGCAGCAGCTGGCAAGCAGCCTGTGGACGGATTACAATATTCACGACCCCGGAGTAACGATCCTCGAGGCGCTGGCGTATGCCATTACCGATCTCGGCTATCGTTCCTCGTACAAGATCCAGGACCTGCTCGCGCTGGCGCCGGGAGATACGACCGACATTAAGAATTTCTTCACGGCTTACGAGATCCTCACCAATCGCGCGCTGACGCCGGATGATTACCGCAAGCTGCTGATGGATGTGGAAGTCACCGATCCTTCGACCGGCGTCAAAGCGGGTGTGAAGAATGCGTGGCTGCTGAAAGCCTATCGTTCGGAAATTCCGTTCTACGTTCACCCTTCGGAAAACCTGCTGAGCTATTCTCCCGATCCGTCGATCCCGAACCAGGATTTTATTCACCTGCGCGGATTGTACAACGTCATGCTCGAGCTGGATGAAAATTCCCGCTTCGGCGATATGAACGAAAGTTTCATGGAAGGCGTGATGACGATCGCCGACCAGGGAAGCATGGATCCGAAGCTGTTCGGAAAAAAGATCCTCATCGAAATCGATCTGCCGCGCTGGGATAATTCTGCCGTCGACTGGTCCGATCAGTCGTCGATTCGCAGCAAGATCAATAAGAAAGTCACGCTCGACTTTTCGGAATTTCCGTCCAATTACATTTTCTTTTACACCGTTGCTGTTGCCGACGGACAGATCAGCTTTTCACTGACTTGCGGTATCGATACGGACGGTGACGGCATTGCGAATACCAACTTTTCTCCGGCTGCGCTTGCCGAGCTGGAGTCGCAGGTGAATGCATTCCTCTACGATGTAACGACGGGACTGGTCGCGGAATACCAGCGCAAGATCCACCTGACGCTGCAGCTCATTGCCGAGGTGCGCAAAACGCTCATGGCGAACCGCAACCTCTGCGAAGATTTTCTCGCGCTCAACGCGGTGAAGGTCGAAGAGATTGCGCTCTGCGGAGATATTGACGTGGAGAACGGCGCCGACATCGAAGAAGTGCTGGCGAACATTTACCACGAGATCGGGAAATTCCTTTCGTACACCGTCTATTTCCATACGCTGGACGAGATGATGGCGAAAGGAAAAACGCCGGATGAAATTTTTCTCGGCCCCCGTTTGAAGCACGGTTTTATCGATGATGAAGAGCTCGCGAAAGCGAAAGCACGTGATACCATCCACGTTTCCGATCTCTACCAGATCATCATGGATGTGCCCGGCGTGCAGTCGGTGAAAAATTTACAGATCGCGAATATTCCCGAAGATGCGGGCGACAACATCCCGACGAAAAGCGTCAAGTGGTGCCTCGAGCTGGCGGTCGACAAATTCTACGTGCCGCGGCTGAGTGTCGATCGTTCGAACATTACGTTCTACAAAGACGTATTGCCGTTCGAGCCGCAGAAAGTGGAAGTGCTCGAGCGACTGGCTGCGCTGAAAGCAACCGACCGTTTGCAGCGACTGGAAAATCCCGTGCTCGATCTGCCGGTCCCGCAGGGCGAATACAAAGAGCTCGATACGTACGTCAGCGTGCAGGAAGAATTTCCGCTCGTGTACGGCATCGGTGAAGTCGGGCTGCCCGACAGCGCTTCCGATCTGCGCAAGGCACAGGCGCACCAGCTGAAAGGTTACCTGCTGTTTTTCGATCAGCTGCTGGCCAACTACCTCACGCAGCTCTCGCACGTGAAAGAATTGTTCTCAATGAACGAAGCGCGCGACGTCAACGGCAACTTCGTCATCGGTCGCACCTACTACACGCAAACGCTGCTGGAGATCATCCCGCATGCCACCGACCTGTATTATGCACCGACGGCGGCGCAGGACCAGGCGAATCTCGATCTGCTCGCGGAAGACAAAACACTTTTCGAAGATCGCCGCAACCGTTTTCTCGATCACCTGCTCGCGCGTTTTGCCGAATCGTTCGCCGATTACGCGTTGCTGACGTATCGCATCGACGGACCGAAAGCGCCGGACGAGCTCATCGAAGACAAGCTGCGTTTCCTGAATTCCTATCCGGAGCTCAGCTACGGCCGCGCAGGCGCCATGGATTATACCGACACAGCTGCGATCTGGAACGTCGACAATGTTTCCGGTCTCGAAAAGCGCGTGTCGCTGCTCACCGGCATCGATCCGTACGATCCGCTCGATCTCGTTTTCAGCGCGATCATCCAGGTCAACGATCTCGGTTCGACGTATTCATTCACGATCAACCGGATGAGCACGTACAATGCGCTGATGAATTCCGTCGATACGTATGCCACGCAGGCGGAAGCCATCATTGCTGCCGAACGCGCGATCAACGCAGGGCTGTTCATTGAAAATTATTTCTACTTCGATACGAACGGTGATCACGAAACGCCGGTCGATCCGCAGAACCCGCCCCTGTTGACGACGTTCTTCTACAAGCTCTACAGCGACGGTGTTCCGGTTGCCGTGAGCGTGCTGAATACGTTCGGCAGCATCAGCGCAGCGGAAACGGCGATCACGACGGATACGATGCCTTCACTGCGGGAAGAATTCGAAACGATTTCCGCATCTAACCGGAAGAATCTCGATTGTACGCTGGAGACCTGGGTCGATATCCAGGTGAATTACCCGGCGCCGGTGCCGCCCTGCCGCCAGGTTGCGGAGATCACGTATACGATCCACGATCAGCAGTCGAATCCCATTCTCGTTTACACGGCGGAGCTGATGATCCGCGATAACGAAAGCAATACTGAATTCACCGAACGGGTAGAGGCGGAGAAGCACGACGTGTTCCTGCTGTTTGCGCAGGAAGCCGCGATTCGTGATAATTACCGTCTCGAAACCGATCCCATCTCCAACGATTATTTCTTCTCCGTTCTCGATCATTGCGGCGATTCGATCGCTTCAAGCAGCGAGGTCAATTTCAATCAATCGCTCGCGACGTGGCTGAACGGAAAGACCGTTGAAGTGTTCGATCAGAACGGAACCGATCTCGGCAGTTTTGCGGGCATCACGACGACATCGAACGAAGCGTTGATTTCGATTACGCTTGGCGCACCGGTGACGCTGACCGGCGGAAAGATCGTCGGCCAATTCTCCGACACGATCGCTTCGGCAGATGAAAGCCGCAAACAAATCGTCATTGCGTCGGACCTGCGCAGTCGTGTGAAGACCGGCGATACGGTGACGCTCACGTTCGACGGTGATGCCAATCCGTATACCGTGACGCGCATTCGCCTGGTGGATTACGGCCTGACGAAGAAGACGGAGCTGACGCTGCTGGAAAATATTCCTGCGACGTTCGTCACCGCTGCGATCGACGGTTCCTTCTCATTGCCGATCGAGATCGTCGACAGCGCAATTTCCTTCCGTGTAGCCGGCGGCGTGGACCAGGCGGCGATCGAGGAGTTCATCGATTTCCTGCAAACGACTTTCCTCGGCCACGAAGGCTTTCACCTCATCGAGCACATTTTGCTTCGCCCGGTGGTGAAAGGAAAGAAACGTTTCGATCCCGCGACGAACACCACGCTTTCGGATTCGCTTTCGGTCCAGGGAAATATTTATTACGTAAAAACACTTCCGATAGCGAGCGTTACGCCGGGAAGCGGAGTGTTTGAAGTTGCCGGCGACATTTCTTCAGAGCTGGTGCTGAACCAGCAGATCTCGGTGCGCAATTCGCCGCTGAACGATCGCCTCTACACGGTGCTCGGTACGTTCTACAACGGAACGAACACGGAGATCACGGTGTACGAAACGATCAGTGATGCCACGATTGCGGGCGACATCGCCTACACGCGCACGTTCCCCATTGACTCCATCGATCCGCCGATCCTGGCGCAGCCTTCGGTGATCAACATCGCGGCGAACCTCGGCACGGAGCTGCAGCCGGGAAATGTGATGATCATCAGCGGATCGGAGCTGGGCCGCAACGACGCGCGGTACACGATTCTTAGTGTCGTTGCCGGGGCAAGCTCAGCGATCACCATCGATAAAGTGGAAGTCGAATACAACGACAAGTTCCTCTCGGTGAACCAGCTTCCCGGTTGCGCGGACTGCCGTTACGAAGATCCGTATTCGTTCGTGGTGACGATCGTGATGCCGGCATGGCGCGGCCGTTTTGCGAACATGGCGTTCCGCGAATTCTTCGAGCGCACGTTACGTCTCGAGGCGCCGGCGCACGTGGTGCTCAACATCTGCTGGGTCAGCTGCGATCATATGGGCCGGTTCGAATCGGCTTACCGCAACTGGCTGGTGGAGCATGCGCGCAGCGAACGCAACGTCTTCGATTACGCGATCACGCAGAACACACTCATTGATGTGCTGCTGCAGCTGCGCACGGTTTTCCCGAAAGGAACGCTGCACAATTGCGAGCAGGACAACAACCTCAGAAATTCTATCATTCTTAATAAAACCGCATTAGGTACCATCTAAACACGATATCCCAATGAGTACGCAGACCTTTTTCCCAATATTCGCAGACAACCAGGTGCTGACCAGCTCACAGTTGAACGAGCTGAGAAATTTCCTTGATGAAGAGAACCGGCTGACGCGTGTCAACCTGATCGGCATGGGCGTGGGCGCCGGGCTCGACGTGAGCGCCAACCTGCGCGGACCTGCACTGGTAAGCATCAGCTGCGGCACGGGCGTAACGTCGGAAGGGTACCTGATCACGCTCGGCGATTGCACGACGGACCGCTATCGTCCGTATACGCTGCCGGTAGGTACCATCTACGCGCCGTTCATGGACAATGCTTCCACGCAGGACGTGGCGCTGTATGAAATGCTGACGACGACGTCTCCGTCCGACCCGATGGAAGTGATGTACGATCCGACTTTTCTCTCGGACAAAGTCGTGCTGCTCTTCATCGAATTTGCGGACATCGAATTCGATTCCTGTCTCGGCCGCAAGTGCGATGAGAACGGCCTCGAACGTTCCGTCACGCTGCGCAAGCTGCTGGTGAGCAAGCTCGATTACGACAATAAGATCCTGCCGCGCACGTACGGCACGCTGCCCGATCCGCTTTTCGAAGCGAAATACAGCCTGAGCGACATCTTCATGCGCCGCGTGCTGTTCGATCCCGCGCAGCCGCCGAGCCAGACGTACATGGATTTTTCTGCCGCCTACGCCAATGCATTCCGCACGGATATTTTTCCGAACCTCATCGCGCAGCTGAACCTGACGTACACGGTTTACCAGCCGATCCTCGAACCGCTGTACAGCGAGAACCCGTTCCAGGAAGCCGACATCCTCACGTCGATCAACACGTGGATGAGCTATCTCAACGGCACGCAGATCGGTTCCGCGCCGCCGTATTTCGGCATCCAGTATTTCTATGATTTTGTGAAAGACCTCATCCTCGCTTACGATGAGTTCTGCAAATCGGCATTCGAGCTCGCGTCGATGTGCTGCATGAACAGCGTGCTCTTCCCGCGTCACCTCGCGCTCGGGGAAGCAACCGGCAACGGTGAATGCGGCCCGACGCCGTATCGCCAGGAGTTCATCTTCTCGCGCGTGCAGGAAGGACAAAAGCCGCTGCTCGACCGTACGCTGATGCTGCACAAGCGGATCGTGCTCATGCTGCGCAGCTTCGAGTTCGACCTCATCAACAACCCGACGCCGGCCAACGTGATCACTTACGCAACACCGAGCTTCGAGAAACGGAGCATGCTCAGCGATCGCGCTATTCCGTATTACTACGACATCAACAATACGTTCCCGTATAACCTGTTCGGCGGAATTCTTTACGATACGCTTTCCCGCAACTGGAATTTCGATCTCGTGCGCAAATGCCGGACGGAAAACGGTATCGTACAGGTGCTCGCATACGACAACCAGGACCCGAACCAGCTCAGCGACCAGGGGCCGATCAAAACGCCGCTGTATTACAATCTCGATCCGTACAATTTCTTCCTGATCGAAGGCGTGCTGCGCAAGAATTACGTGACGGCGCTGAACGAGGTGAATACGATCCGCACCCGTTTCGATCTTCCGTTCAACGTGATTGCGCTGCGCCTGCAGGGTGAGCCGTTCGACGCGATCGAAGACCGCTGCAATTTCGAAGACCTGCGCACGCAGTATTCCACGGTCCGTTCGCAGCTGCAGTGCATGGCGGCGGAGATCTGCTCACGCGTGAACCTGGAGATCAATCAAAGCTCGTTCATCAACAGCTTCATCAACGACGCGAATTCGGTGACCGGCAATACTTCCGTCGCCTTCAACCCGACGCCGCTGGTGCTGCAGATCGCCCCGGGCGCCGAAGTGCTCATCAACAGCGGCCTCGGTGGCTCAGTGCTGCCGCCGCTGGATCCGGGAAAAACGGTCATCGGCGTCGACACCAACGTGCTGGATCCCGTCC